>CBIMJO010000001.1:0-35982 GCA_966244135.1 uncultured Actinocrispum sp.
CGGCGGCCCAGTCGATCGCGGCCATCGCGTCGTCGGCGTCGCCCGGGTCGAAGGGCGGCCGTTGCGTTCCGTCCGATGAGCCGGTGCCCCTGATGTCCACCAGCAGTGACGCGTAGCCACGCGCCGCGAACCATCGTTCGGTCACCGATCCGGTGAGCGCGGCGACGTCCCGGCGGTAGGGCAGGACCGTGACCAGGACGGGCACCGGCTCTGCGTCCGATGGCAGGAACAGGTCGGCCGACAGGGTCACATCGGACTGTCCGGCCGGTATCCGGACGTCCCGGACCACAGTGACCTCGTAACGCCGATCCGTGTGCATGCGAGCAGGCATCGTCGCCTCCGGCCCGAAGTGGGTACGAAATGGAATACGTCAGTACCGTCGACAGTACGGTAGGCACACCCGACTGTCCGCCGCAAGCCCCACAGCGGGCGGTTGCCCAGCCGTTACGCGGGCGAGCGGTTGGTGAGCGCGGACAGCACGAGGGCGGCCAGCTCGGTGTAAGCGTCCGCGGTGGACAGTCCGGTCCGGTCGAGCAGCTCGCCGTGCTGGATGCCGTCGATCAGCAGACTCACCGCGCCGCCGACGAACTCGGCGTTGACCGCGCGGAACGCACCGGAGGCCACACCGTCCTGAATGGACTCACGAACCCGGTGCGCGGTGGCCATCGAGTGCTTGGCGTAGATCTCGGCGGTGGCCTCGGCACCGACCATGTCCGCGTAGCACTCCGGCGACATGTGCCGCAGCTCCTCACCGAGCCCGGACAGGTAGGCCGCGATCCGCTGCGGCGGGTCGGTGATCGACGCGACCTTCTCGGTGACCCGCGCGGTGGCCTCCCGGAAGAAGTGCCGCATGGCGACCACGACGAGCTGTTCCTTGCTGGCCGCGATGGCGTACAAAGTCGACTTCGAGCACTGCAGCCGGCCGGCCAGGTCGTCCACCGTCAGCCGGGCGAACCCCTCCGCCAGGATCAGGTTCTCCAGCCGCAGCAGCAGCTCCGCGCGCCTGCTGTCGGACATCCGGCGCCCCCGCGCCGGACGCGCTCCCGGCGTCATCCAGGATGGCTTAGCGGTCATCGTGTCGCCTCGCATGCTGTCCACGGCACTCCCAAGATCAGCGAGCCCGGTAAGGACAGTACCCGGTACGATCGTACCCCGCCCAGTACCCTCACGGGAGTAGGCCAAGGCGCCGGGCGGTGACCACAGCCTCCATCCTGGAACCCGCGTGCAGCTTGCGCATGGCGCTGCGCAGGTAGCTCTTCACGGTCTCGGCGGTCAGCCCCAGATCCGCCGCGACCTGCGTATTCGTCCAGCCCAGGGCGACGCACGCCAGCACGTCCGCCTCGCGGGCCGACAGGGTCGGCGCGGTACCCGGCCGCGCGGCCCGCTCCCCCACCGCCGACAGCTGCTCGCACCCCGCCAGCACCCGCCGCCGCGCGTCCTCGTCGGCCAGGCCGGCGGCCACGACGCGCAACTGGGCGTAGGCCGCACGGAGCACCTCCCACTGCGGCCGGGCCGGGTCGGCCACGTCGTAGCGGTCGAGCGACTTCAGCCGCAGCGCGACCTCGTCGTGCACGGCCTGCGCCTGTTCGAGATCCCGGGCGGTCTCCAGGACCGAGTGCACGATCCGGTCGCCGATGGGCAGGTCGCCGCGCTGCGCGCCGTAGAGCACCGCGCGCACGACCCGGCCGACGACGACCGGGACGGCCACCATGGCGTGCAGTCCCTCAGCCTGGATGACGTGGTCGTAGTGGTGGGTGATCCCGGTCGCCGACACGTAGTCGTTGACCACCACCGGCCGGCGCAGCGCCACCACCTTGCCGCCGAGGCCCCGGCCGCAGTCGAGGGTGACGCCACGCAGCGGGCCCACCACCGGGCCGGCGAACTGGGTGAGGCTGGTCTGCCGCTCGGCGTCGACCGGGCCGCCGAAGGTGAGCGGCAACCCGGTCACCCCGCGCATCCTGGTCAGCGCCCGCAGGATCCGCGGCCGGATGTCCGTGTCCATCGCGCCTCCTCCCCTCACTCGGGGGTGCCTCGAGGATTGTTGTTGGGGAAACATCATTCGCTACCGAGCTTCTCCGGGGAGGGAGGGAATCGCTCAGCCGAAGGTACGCCGTTCACCCGATCTCCGGGAGCACCCCATGACCAGCCCGCAGGATCACATCGCCGAACTGCTGACCCTCTTCGGGCACGCCGGGGCCTGCACCGCGGAGTTGTTGTGCGACCAGCATCCCGCGGACGCGGTGGCCTTCACTGTCATCGAGCCGGATCTGAGCTTCGAGGACCTGACCTACGGACAGCTGCGGGACCGCTCCGCCCGGTTCGCGACCGCCTTGGCATCCCTGGGTGTCGGGCGCGGCGACCGGGTCGCCACGCTGATGGGCAAGTCCGCCGAGCTGGTCATCGCCGCGCTGGCCATCTGGCGGCTCGGCGCGGTCCAGGTACCGCTGTTCACGGCGCTGGCTCCGCCCGCGATCGCCGGCCGGATCACCGGCAGCGGCGCCACCGTCGCGATCACCGAGGCCGCGTACCGCGCCAAACTGGACCAGATCGGCCCGATGCCGCTGATCGTCAGCACGGACATGGCCAGTGGCACCGATTTCTCGTTCCACGCCATGCTCAGCTCCGCGCCACAGCCGGTCCCGGTGCCCGTCGGCGGCGACGGGATCATCGTCGAGCTGTACACGTCCGGTACGACCGGCGCACCCAAGGGCGTGACCGTCCCGTTGCGGGCGGTGGCCTCGATACGCGCGTACCAGCTGTACGGCCTGGACCACCACGAGTCCGATGTGTACTGGAACGCCGCCGATCCCGGCTGGGCGTACGGGCTTTACCACGCCGTCATCGGCCCGCTCGCGCTGGGCCGCCGGAGCCTGCTGCTGCACAGCGGATTCTCGCCCGAGCTGACCTGCTCCGTGCTGGACCGGTTCGAAGTCACCAACTTCACCGCGGGCCCGACGGTCTACCGGGCGCTGCGCAACGCCGGAGGCAAGACGTCGGCGCCGCTCGCACACTGCTCCTCGGCGGGTGAACCGCTCCCACCGGATGTCAGCGTGTGGGCCGAACAGGCGCTGGGCGCGCCGATTCGTGACCACTATGGACAGACCGAGCTCGGGATGGTCGCCGCCAACGGCTGGCATGCCGACGTCATGGCCGAGCTGCGGCCCGGGTCGATGGGACGTGCGCTGCCCGGGTGGCGGCTGGACGTTCTTCAGTCCGATGTGGACGAACCGGCACCGGCCGGTTCGCCGGGCCGGCTGGCCGTCGACCTCGACGGCAGCCCGCTGATGTGGTTCACCGGGTACCGCGGCCTGCCCGGGAGGTTCACTCCGGACGGGCGCTGGTACGTCACCGGCGACACGGCGGTGCGGGACGTGGACGGGTTCTTCTCGTTCGCCTCACGCGACGACGACGTGATCCTGATGGCCGGATACCGGATCGGCCCGCACGAGGTGGAGAACGTGTTGCTGGAGCACGATTCGGTGGCCGATGCCGCGGTGGTCGGCGCTCCGGACGCGTTGCGGGGCGAGGTGCTGGTGGCCTATGTCGTGCTGCGGCCCGGGTATCGGCCGTCGCGCACGCTGGTGACCGAGTTGCAGAACCTGGTGAAGACCGGCTTCGCCGCGCACGCCTACCCCCGCGAGGTCCACTTCCTGGCAGAGCTGCCGCGCACATCCAGCGGCAAGCTCCAGCGCTCCGCGCTGCGCCGTCCGCGCTGACGGCCGCCGGAGAGCACGGCCCCCTGTCTCGCGCTCCACCCTGCCCGGAGCGCGTGTTCACCCTGCCCAAGGAGGCAATGATGCCTGCCAACCGCCGCATGTTCCTGCTCGGCGCCGCCGCGACGGTCCTCGTACCGGCCGCGGCCCCCCGTGTGGTGGCCGAGAACCGGCTCGGCGCCCGGATGCTCGACATCACCATCGACTCGCCCGCGCTCGGCGCGGCGGTTCCGGTGCGGCTGCTGCTGCCACCGGCCTGGACGGCGGGCTCGTCCCGCAGCTGGCCGGTGCTGTACCTGTTGCACGGCGCCGGCGACGACTACACGTCGTGGACCCGGTCCACCGATGTCGCGACTTTGGTCCAGCAGAAGGAGATCCTGGTGGTCATGCCGTCCGGCGGCCGGGACGGCTTCTACTCGGACTGGCGCACCGGCCAGCACTGGGAGACGTTCCACCTGACCGAGATGCTGCCGATCATCGAACGTGGCTATGGCGCGGGCGGCACCCGCGTCATAGCCGGGCTGTCGATGGGCGGGTTCGGCGCGATGTCCTACGCCGCACGGCATCCCGGTATGTTCCAGGCGGCCGCGTCCTACAGCGGGCTGCTGCACACCCGCCAGTCCGCCCGCAGCACCAGCCTCATCCAAGGGGTTCTGGTCAAGGACGGCTACGACCCCTTCGCCCTGTGGGGGGACCCGATCGTCAACGCCGCGAACTGGGCCGCGCACAACCCGTACGACCTGGCCGGCGAACTGCTTGGCATCCCGTTGTACGTCGCGTGCGGTGACGGTCAGGTCGGACCGCTCGACCCGCCCGGGGCCCTGCCCGACCTCGCGATCGAACCGGTATGCCGGGAGCAGAGCGCCGCGTTCGTCCAACGGGTCCGCCAGCTGGGCGGCACCGTGACCGCCAACCTCTACACCCCCGGCACGCACAACTGGGGCTGGTGGCAACGAGAACTGCACTCCTCGTTCCCCATGCTCGCCACCGCGCTCGCCTGATCCACAGTGGACACCTGGCCGGCGGCACCCCGCCGGTCAGGTGCCGGTGCGGCGCATGACGAGCAGGGCGACGTCGTCCTCGGGCGGGTTGGCGCCGGTGAGGGCGGACATGACCTTGGCGGTGACGGCCTCGGCGGGTCTGGTGTCGATGGCGGCGCGCAGGAGTTCCAGGCCGGTGTCCACGATCCAGTCCCGGCGTTCGATCAGGCCGTCGGTGTAGAAGCAGACCACGGAGCCTTCGGGGATCTCGACGGCGGTGCTGCGGCGATCTCCGTTGTGCCGCATGCCGATCGGCGGATCCGGCCGCAGGTCCAGCAGTTCCGCCGCCGCGCCCGGACGGGCCAGGACGGGTGGTGGGTGACCGGCCAGGGACACGTTCATCCGGGCATGGGACGGTTCCACGACCGCGTACAACACCGTCGCCATGATGCCCGGTTCGAAGTGGGTCGCCTTGCGGTTCAGCTTCTCCAGCACGCCGGCCGGGTCCTCGACGTCGAGGGCGTAGGCGCGCAAGGCACTGCGCAGGCGGCCCATCACCACGGCCGCGGGCAACCCGTGCCCCACGACATCGCCCATCACGATGCCCCAGCGGTCACCGGGCAACGGGAACACGTCGTACCAGTCGCCGCCGATCCGAAGCCCCGCACCGGGAACGTACCGCGCCGCGAACTCCAGGCCTTCCGGCCGCGGCAGCCTGCCGGGCAGCAGGCTGCGCTGCAACGCCGCCGCGGTCGCCCGCTCGGTCTGCGAAACCTGGGACTGCGTGGCCAAAGCGATCCGGTCGGCGGCCAGCTGCAGCAGCTGGATGTCGTGATCGTCGAACTGCCGGTGCGCGAACGTACCAACGTGCACGACGCCGATCAGCCGGCCGGCGGCCACCATCGGCACGCCCAGCATGGTGTGCAGGCCCTTCTCCCACAGCAACGGGTTCACCACGGTCGACGCGTCGACCCGTTCGATGATCACGGGCTTCCGTTCCGCGGCAACCTGACCGGCGAAACCCGAGCCCACCGGGACGCGAACGCCCTGCCGGACCTCCTCCTCGAACCCCGCCGCCGCGGCCGCTACGAGCTGACCGGCGCCGCTGTCGTGCAACAGGACGGTGGCAGTGTCGACCGCGAGCAGGTCACGCACCCGCTCCAGCAGCTCCTGCAGGAGCTTCTCCAGGTCGAGGTGGGACAGCGCCGAATCGGTCACACTCTCGATCCGCTGCAACTGATCCTCTGCGCCGTTGGCCTCCGTCACGCGGTCAGGCTAACGCAACACCGTGCCGCGATCATGCGGCCGAGGCCACGACCCGCCCGGCAGCGGTGTCCATGCTGGCCCGGCAGGCCGCGACCAGCCGGTCCGTGGCAGCGCTTCCGCCGTCACCGCAACGCGGGCAGGACATGCTCACCGTGTGCGTCAGCTCGTCCACCGCGACGGTCAGGGCCGTCCGGCAGGTACGGCACCAGCGATGCCGCGTGATCTGGTTGACGTGCACGGGCGAGCTGACGCACTGGTGGATCCACCGGCCGTGCACGTGGCAGGTCAGCCGGTCGTCGGGGGCCAGGAAGCCCATGTCCTCAGCGATGTCCTCCATCGCCAGGCTGGTGGCGAGGTCGGTCCTCAGCCGGGTCACGGTGCTCATCTCGGGTCCCCTTTCCGGTCTCTGCCCATGCGTCGAGCCGGACCCGGCGATCTCGACACGACCGCGGCGAAATTCTCAGCCGATTCCCGGCGGCAGGAACCCGTGCTCGGACAGGTCGAACCAGTTGCCCTCCGGGTCGATCGCGCGGTACTCGGCGAACGGCCGGCCGGTCGGCCGCGAGACCGGCCGCGGCACACCCGCGGCCACCATCCGGCCGGACACGGCGGCCACATCGCCCACGGCGAACCCGAAGTGGTTGAACCCGGCCGGTGTCTCGCCGTCCAGCCGGTGCTGGATGAGCGCGAGGTTGATGTACCCATCAGTCACGAAGTGGCTGCCGTCCGGGTCGACGTGGAACAGCTCCATCTCCAGCTGCTCGCAGTAGAACGCGGCCATCTTGGCGGCGTCGCGCACGACGAAGGCGACGTGCCGCAACTTGGGCTTGCTCATCGGGTCGGTCCTCCAGCGGCGGGAATCATGTTGTGGAAGGCGGTGATCGCGCCGTCGGTGACGACGGCCTGGGCGTGGGTGGTGATCCCGGCGGGATAGATCGTGGATGTGGCGTGCACCAACCACACCCCGCCGGCCAGCTCCCGGACGAACCGGATCTCCGGCGCGAGCAGCGTTCCCTGGTACACGGTGGTGAACAGCCGGGCGTGCGACTGTTCGACGGTCGCCCGGCCGTGGTGTTCCTCGCCGCGCACGGTGACGAACGAGACGTCCTCGGCGAAGACCGACGCGAACGCGGTGGCGTCCCCGCGGTTCCACCCGTCGGCCATGACCTCCCACAGGCGCTTGATGTCGTCGTGGGTCATGCGGGCACCCCGCTGGACAGCCGCACGGGAACCTGGACACAGCCGGAATCGCCGGGCTGCCACGCGGCGAGGCTGTGATAAAGCCTGCCGTGCAGGCGTTCCAGGTAGCACACGAGGTTGACCGGCCACCCGCTGGCGCGGAACACGTACTCGTCCATCGGCGTCGGCCGTTCGCACAACGGATGCGCGCGAGCCGCCGCCGGGCCCAGGCGGTGCCAGTCCGGGTGCATGTGGATCGACCCGAGGATCTCCAGTCCCCTGGCCTCCGCGGCGCGGGCCGCGCAGAGCAGGTCGGCCGGGTCGAACCACCACGCGCGCACCGGGTTCTCGTACGCGGCCCCGAACTGCGGCACGATCACCGCCGCGAACTCCGCACGCGCGGCGGGGTTGGTGGTCCGCACGTTGCGCCCGAACTCGATGCCCTCGACGACGTGGGCACCGTCCACGACCCGCCCGAGGACCACCGCGAAGCACGGTCTGGGCTCATCCGGCGTGATGGCCTCGTACTGGCGGGCGGCGACGTTCAGGAACGGTCGCAGTGCCCGGTCGGACAGCAACACGGGCGCACGGGCGGCATGCACCGCAGTCGGCATCGAAAATCTCCATCTGTGCAGGGGTTTCGGCAAAGCTAGACGAAAGATCGGTGCCGGAGACGGCCCGCGGCATATGACAATGGGTGATAACACTCGTCACAGCACGCGACCCCCGGAAGGACCTGCATGCGTCTGGACGTCCGTCATCTGGAGCTGATCGTCGCGATCGGGACCGCGGGCAGCCTGCGGCGCGCGGCCGCCGAACTGCACCTGACCCAGCCCGCGGTGACCACCCAGCTCAGACGGATCGAGCGGCACCTGGGCGGCGCGTTGTTCCTGCGCGGCACCGAGGGCGTGCAGCCGACGCACCTGGGCAGCCTCGTGCTGCAGCAGGCCAAGCAGGTGCTCGGGCAGCTGACCGACCTGGAGCAGACCGCCCGGCGGGAGGCCGCGTCGGTGCCGGTGCGGGTCGCGGGGATCCCGGCCCAGCAGTACGCGCTGCTGGTCGAGACGCTCAGGACGGTGCTGCCGTCGTCGGAGATCCTCAGCAGCACGCACCGCTCGACGCGGCAGTTGCTGACGATGCTGGACACCGGCGAGGTGGACGTGGCCGTGCTCCGGGAGTTCCCCGGGTTCCCGTTGCGGCTGCCGCCGCTGGTCGACCATCGGCTGCTGGTGACCGAGCCGATCTTCGTCGGCGCGCACGGGGACCATTCGCTGGCGGGCCGGACGGACGTCGAGCTCGCCGAACTGGCGGCGGAGAGCTGGGTGATGCCGCACCCGGACGACAGCGGCATGAACGAGTTCTTCGCGGCCGCCTGCCGCGCCGCCGGGTTCGAGCAGCGGATCACCGACTTCACCACCGAGTCGCACGTGGCGTTCGCGCTGACCTCGTCCGGCCGGGTGATCTGCCCGCTGTACCCGATCGGCGCGAACCGGGACGGGCTGGTCACGTTGCCGCTGGCCGGCAACCCGCTGTTGCGGCGGATCGTGCTGGCCTGGCGGACCGACTGGGCCGAGGCCGCCCTGGTGGACGAGCTCTGCGCGCGGATCGACAAGGGTTACCGTGAGCTGGTCGCGGGCGCCCCGGTCTACGCGGGCTGGTGGGCGCGCGGCGGGGCCACCTTCGCCCTGCCGGGACCGGAATGAGAGGCGGAAGACTGTGGCCATCCGAGGGATGAACCACGCGGTGCTGTGGGTGCGTGACGCGAGCGTCAGCACGGACTTCTACGTCGGTGTCCTGGGCTTCCGGGTGGTGCACCGGACGGCCAAGGCCGCGTTCCTGCAGGCCCCGGAGTCGGCCAACGACCACGACCTGGGCCTGTTCGAGGTCGGCCCGGAGGCCGGGCTGAGCACCGCGGGAACCGGCCAGGTCGGCCTGTACCACGTGGCCTGGGAGGTCCCGACCCTCGCTGACCTGCGGCAGTACCGGGAACGCCTGGCCGAGGCGGGCGCGCTCGTGGGTTCGGCGGACCACGGCACGACCAAGGGCCTGTACGCCAAGGACCCGGACGGGCTGGAGTTCGAGGTCTGCTGGCTCGTGCCGGCCGACCTCGTCGACGACGACGCCCGCAACAGCCGCGGCGAGCTCGACCTGGACGCCGACATCGCCCGCTACGGCGCGGACACCCTCGGCGCCTGCGCCCGGGTCGGCGCCCAACTCTGACGTCACCCCTCGTGAGTGGTTGTGCCGGTTCGAACCGGCTTAACCACTCACGAGGGGTGAGGTGGGGTTCATGACTTGGTGGGGGCGCCTTCGTAGCGGAGTTTGGGCAGCAGGCGTTCGTGTTTCATCACGACGCTGTGCGCCGCGACCGAAGTGCACCTGCCGATGTCCGCGCCGTACAAGGGAACCGTGGCGTGCGCCAACGTGGAGTAGGCGCCCACCTTGACCTTGTCGATCTTCAGCACGCGGTCTTCGAAGGTGTGCGCCTGGAACATGGCGTTCACCGTGGCGCCGTCGCCGAACTCCAGCATGTCCGGGTCGACGACCTGGGCGAACCCGTCACCGAGCACGACCCGCTTGCCGATCTTCATGCCCATCCGCCGCAGGTAGACCGCCAGCATGAGGGTGCCCTCCAGCGCGGCGAGCACTCCGCTGGCGATGACTCCCCAGGCGACGTACAGGAAGTCCCACCGGCTGCACCAGCATGACCACAGTGGATGGACGCCGGGCCGGACCTTGCCCAGCAGCAGCCATTTCATCGCCAGGATGATCAGGCACGGCAGCAGGGTGACCCCGAACGTGACCACCGCGGCGCCGATCGCGAGAAAAGCCGCGAACGGCAGCATCCGCACGGCGGTCGCGGTCCACCAGAACCAGGTCACCATGATCGCCAACGGCACTATGGGCAGCGCGAACCGCAGCCATTCCCAGAACAATCGCGTGACCCGCCGGGCGAACGACGGCGAGTGGGTCAGCTTCCGGTCCACCTCCACGACTTCCCGGTGCGGCAGCTCGAAAGCGGGATGCCCGAACCACGAACTGCCCGGTCGCACGGCACGATCGTCGGCCACGGTGCTGATGCCGATCAGGATGTCCGCGGGCAGCCGTTGCCCGCCGGTGATCACCGCGTGGTTGCCCAGGAACGTCTGCGGGCTGATGTGGACGCTGCTCAGCGTGACCGTGCCCTGCTGGATCCGTGGCCCGCCAAGGTAGATCCCGTCGGCGAAGAACGTGTCGCCGCCGATGTGGACCAGCTCGGGGACGACGTCGATGATCGTGCTGATCTCACAGCCACGCCCCAGTTTCATGCCCGCCCAGCGCAACCACACCGGCCAGTACAGGCCGCCGGACAGCCAGCGGCCGGCCGAGTCCACCAGCCCGGCCTTCAGCCAGATCCGGATGTAGGCCGGGCTCCACCGGCTGATCACCTTCTCGGTCACCCGGCCGAGCATCCGCGCCACCAGTGCCTCGAACGCGATCGTGACCATCAGCGTCAGGCACACCAGCCCGGCCATCAGCCACAGGAAAGGCATGTACAGCAACGGGTTGGAGATGGTCTCGAGCACCGAGTCGTACGTCACGCCGTAGTACAGGATGACGCCGACCGTCAGGCCGGTGGCCGGGATCGCGAGCACAAAGCCGAGCAACGTCCGGCTGACCATCATCGCGATCGCGTGCAGCAACGGCGAAAGCACGCTGCCGTCCCGCTCGGGCTCGGGCGGGCGGGGCGCCGGGCCGACGAGCCGCGCGGGCACGCCGTCGTGCAACTCACCGTCCGAAATGGACTGACCGGCGGGCAGCGAGGACAGCGGCGCGAGCCAGGAGTCGCGTCCCATGTGCGTCCCCGCTTCCAGGCCGGCGCGAATGTCCACTGTGGCGCCGGAGTCGATCCGGACCGGGCCGACGACCACCTGGCCGTGTTCGAACCCCACCAGCCCGATGTGCGCGTCCTGGCTCAGTGTCACGTCGTCGCCGATGTCCAGCAGGTCCCAGCCGCCCTGAGTCAGGTTGACACCGCGGTGGATGTGCACGCGTTTGCCGATCCGGGCACCGAGTTTCCGCAACGCGATGCACTGGAACTCGGTGCCCGCGATGAACCCCCATGGAATCAGGCGTACGACGTGCTGCACGATCCACATCCGCAGCCGCAGGTTGCTCCAGGCCGGGGCCCGCACCGGCCGGTAGATCCCGATGAGCATCCGCTTCAGCCAGACCGCGAGCAGCACCGCGATCGGCGTCCAGGCCAGGCCGAGCGGGATCAGGACCACCGGCACGATCAGCACCAGCGGCAGCAGCCCGATCTGGCCCGCCAGCCACGGCAGGAACTTGAACGTGACGAGGTAGGCGATCGGCGCCAGCAGAAGCAGTTCGAGCGCGATCCAGCCGGCTTGGACCATGGTCACCTTGGCCGCGGCCCGCGCGGTCGAGACGACCGGCACGGGCGCCGGTTCCTGCCGGGCCGGCGCTCCCGGGCTGACCCGTCGCGCGAGCTGAGCCACCGTGCGGGCTTCGTAGACGTCCCGGACCGTGATCGCCTCGGTGGCCCGGTTCAGCCGGAGCTTGGAGATCAGGATCGCCGCCTGCAGCGAGGTCCCGCCGAGATCGTCGAAGAAGTCGTCCGTTGTGGACACTCCCCCGCTGATCTGGAAGACCTCGGCGAAGGCCTGCGCGATCGCCTTCTCGATCGGATCCGCCGCCACCGCACCACCGGTGCTGCGGCGTTCGGGCAACGTCAGCAGCGGCAGGTCGGTCCGGCGCAGCTTGCCGCCCGCGCTGCGGGGCAGATCCTTGATCACGCCGTACAGCGCGGGCACCATGTACGCAGGCAGTTCCTCATGCAGCCTGGCCTTCAGGCCGGCCACATGGGGCGGCCGCATCGGGTCGACCGGAACGATGTGCGCGGCAATGGCCTGCGCCGCACCCTCGCCCTGGACCCGGCAGGCCGCCTCCCGCACGCCGTCGCACCGCGCCAGGCAGGTCTCGATCGCCTCCAGTTCGATCCGGTAACCGCGAACTTTGACCTGCGAGTCGATCCGGCCGTGGTAGAACAGCGTCCCGTCCGGCTCGGCGTGCACGAGGTCACCGGTGCGATAAAGGCGCCCCAGCGCGGGGTGGTCCGGGAACTTCTCGGTGCTCAGTTCCGGCAGGTTGAGATATCCCAGCGCGAGCCCGGCACCGGACATGCACAATTCGCCCTTGTGCCCTGGGGCGACCGGGTTCAGGTGCTCGTCGAGGACCCAGGCGCGCATGCCGGGCACCGCGTGGCCGACGGCGATCGGTTGTCCCGCAACGATGTCCTGCCGCAGACAGGTGACCGTGCACTCGGTCGGGCCGTAGCCGTTGACCATCCGCCGCCCGCGAGACCACTGCTCGGCGACATCGTCGGGCAGCGCCTCGCCGCCCACGTACAGCAGCCGCAGCTCGGGCAGCGCGGCCAGCGGATCGGGACAGGCGGCGGCCCGCAGCAGGGTCGGCGGCGGGCAGAACACGGTGATCCGCTCGTTGCGCAGCCACGGCACCACATCCGGGCCGAGCCGGACGGTCTCGTCGTCCATCACCACGACGGTCGCGCCGGCCGACAGGGCCATCCAGGTCTCTTCGACGGAGGAGTCGTAGGCGGCGGACGACCCCTGCGCCACGCGGTCGCCCGGACGGAGGCCGAACTCCATCAGGTCGCCGCTGACCAGGTTGGCGATGGACGAGTGCGCGATCATCACACCCTTGGGGCGGCCCGTGGTGCCGGACGTGTAGATCAGGTACGCCAGGCCGTCCGGCGCGAGCGGCGCCTCGATCGGCTGCATGGCCGCGATCGGCGCGTCGACCTGCACGACCGCGCCCGGGTAGCCGATCCGGCGCGCCCGCTCGGCACCCGCGGCGTCGGTGACCAGCACCCTGGCCCCGGCGTCCTTCAGGATGTGTTTGACCTGGTCGTCCGGAAAGGACGGATCCATGCACACGTGCGCCGACCCGGCCTTCAGCACGGCCAGCTGGGTCGCGTACAGCGCGTCGGACGTGCGCGGCAGCAGCAGCGCGATGATCCGCCCCCGGCCGACCAGCCGTTCGAAGATCCCCGCCGCCGCGTGGCTCTTGCGCAGCAGGTCGCGGTAGGTGATCCGGCTGCGCTGCGGCCGCCCGCCGGCCGGCGGGATGTCCACCGCGACCGCGTCCGGCCACCGCTGGGCGGCCTGCTCGAAGAAGTCGTAGAGCGAGACCGCCGGGGACTGGACGGTCGCGGTCATCGCACTTCGGCAGCGAGCAGGTGAGCCGCCAGCCACGGCCGCAGCCGCGCCCGCTCGTCCGCGGACAGGTGCCGGAAGCCCTGCACGCGCCCGGCACAGCGCTCGCTGCCGCACCGGCAGGCGAACGGCTCGGCCATGTCGTATTCGGTCGTGTTGTAGTTGAAGGTGATGTCCTGTCCGAATTCGATCGGTTTCAGGCTGACCACCTCGCGGCCCTTGATCGTCACCGTCGGATCGCAGCCATGGTTCATGAATCGCCAGTAGAACCGGTCGAGAATGGCCTCGAAGTCATATTCAGCCGGTACATCGATATGCATGGCCGGACCGACCTGCACCGTATACTTCGTCGGCCTGTGGCTGAGCTCGCCCACCACGGTGAACAGGTGTTCACCAGCGGCGACCGGCCTGTTGGCGATCAGGCGGAACTCGCCGCCGGCCCGCACGACCGCCACCGAACTCGTCGTGCCGAGCATTTCTATGGTCACATCGACTCCCCGGATCGGCATTTTCCACTGCTTCCACCTGGGATACGAGGGCACCTCGGAATTGGTTCAGACTCCGCCGACGACCGGCAATACGATACGAAATTCGTTCCCGGCTGGACACTCTGTCAGGAATGTCCGGGATGAATGGCGTCGTGGCCGAGCACCGCGATGTGCAGGGCCGCCCTGGCCCGCGGCGAGTCGAGGTCGGCGTCCAGCAGCTGCCCGATCCGCTTGAGCCGGTCGTACAGCGCCTGCCGCGACATGTGCGCCGCGGCCGCCGCGTCGCTCTTGTTGCCACCACTGTCCAGATAGGACCGCAACGTGCCCAGCAGGTCCGAACCCGGGTTCTCGGCGGTGTGCGCGAGCAGCGGGCCCAGCTCACGCTCCACATAAGCCTGCAGGTCATGGTCATCGCGCAACGACATCATCAGGGCGGGCAGGCCGACGTCGGCCGGACGGACATAGGACCGGCCACCGGTGCTCGTCGCGACCGCGGCCACCCGCAACGCTTCCGTCAACGACTGCCGTGCGTCGTGGACGGCGGTCACCACCCGGCCGGCCCCGATCACAACGTCCGGCCCCACCCGGTTGCGCACCGCGGCCGCCAGCTTGGTCACCTGGTCGTGACCGTCCTCTCCGGACGCCAGCGCGAGCAGGATCGCTACGGAACCATCGGCGACCGAGCCGAACAACGCCGGCTGGCCGGTGTCGCGGAGCGCGTCGCCGACGGCCCGTGGGCGGCCGCGCACCGCGACACCTATGAGGGCACCCTCCGCCACGGGCACCCCCAGCACCTCCGCCCGCGTCGCGAACTGCGCGGCGGGCAGGTTTCCGGCCAGCAGGGCGGTCAGCAGGCCGCGCTGTGCCCGGTGCGCCGGGTCCTCGTCCTGGCGCAGCAACCGGTCGAGCGCGATCACCGCCGCGGCCCGTTCGGCCAGCAGCACATACGAGTCCGACGGTTGCGCGCACCGCACCAGCAGCCGGCCCCAGAACTGCCCGCCCGCACCGACAACCGTTGTCAGCCAACCGGTTCGCTCGTCGTACGACGTCGGTCCCGGCGTGACGATCCGGCGGGACAACGCTCTCCATTGGACGAGTACCGCCTGAGCGTCCGCCGACGGCGGGGCGAACGCAAGCACGCGATGCGCGGTGTCCTCCAGCAGCACCGGACCGCCGGCGAATGCGGCCGCTTGTGCCACAACGACATCAGCGTCCGCGCCGGACAGCGAGAGCTCGGTGAAACACCGGTGGATTTCCATGCATGACGGTAATTCCGGTGCCATCGTCGAGCCGGCTCCTCCTCCTTGGCGGACAGCCATGGTTTCGCGGACCGGCGCGCGCCCGCATCCGCCGACCGGCCGGAGCACCCCCGCCGGGTGGCGGGGATATCGTCGGGCGGGTGCGTGCCCGCCTTTTCGACGCGATGGCCGTCTGTGCCGCGGCACTGGATGCCTGGATCAGCGTCGACACCACCGACCACATCGGCATGATCTGCGCGGCGGTCGCGTGCGCCGCTCTCGTGGTGCGCAGGCGTCTGCCCTACCTGGTCTTCGCGCTGACCCTGCCCGCGGCCGTGGCGTCCATGGCGGTGATCGCGTCGCTGATCGCCTTGTACACACTGGCTTGCCGGACCCGCAACCGTCCGGCGCTCATCGCGTGCACCGTGGTCACCGTGATCGGTTACGCCCTGCCGTGGCCCACTGCCGAGTTCGACCTGACCAGCCCGGACGCGATCCTGATCAGCCTCGCCTACTCGACCGCGACCGCCGCGGCGCCTGCGTTCTTCGGCCAGCTCGTCCTGGCCCACCGGGACCTGTCCGCACGGCTCGCGGAGATCGAGGAGGTCCGGGAACACCAGCAGGAGCTGATCGCGCAGAACGTGCTGGCCAAGGAGCGTGCCCAGCTGGCCAGGGAGATGCACGACGTGGTCTCGCACCAGGTCAGCCTGATCGCCGTGCGCGCGGGCGCCCTGCAGATGAGCACTGGCGACCCCGACGCGGCCGAAGCCGCCACCACCATCCGCGCGCTCAGCGTCGGCACCCTGGACGAACTGCGCCATATGGTGACGTTGCTGCGCGCGTCCACCACGGTCCGCGCCGAGCTCGCGCCCCAGCCGACCTTCGCCGAGCTGGAGGTGCTGCTGGCCAACAGCGGTGTGCCCATCCGGCTCGACGGCGACCTGCCCGCCGGTATTCGCCCGCCGCATCAACGCGCGATCTACCGGACGATCCAGGAGGCCCTCACGAACATCCGCAAACACGCACCCGGCGCCACCGCGACCGTCCAGGTCTGGTCCGACGACACCCACGCGGGCGTCACGGTCACCAACACCCCGCCGACCAGGCCCGTCATCCCGTTGCCGAGCGCCCGGCACGGCCTGATCGGCCTGCGTGAACGGGCCGAGTTGCTCGGCGGCGACCTGAACTGCGGGCCCAGCCCGGATGGCGGCTTCGAACTACGGCTGCGCCTCCTTACCACCGAAGCGTGACCAGTGTCCCGCGCCGGGGGACACTAGAGTTCCGATCATGATCCGGGTGGTCGTCGTCGACGACGAAGCGCTGGTGCGGTCCGGTTTTCAGCTGATCCTGCAGGCCGCCGGGGACATCGATGTGGTGGCCACCGCGACCGGCGGGACGGCGATGGCCGAGATCGCGCGGCACGCACCCGACGTGGTCCTGCTCGACATCCGGATGCCCGACATTGACGGCCTGACCATCCTGCGGCAGATCCGCGCCCTGGCCGGCCCGCCGGTCGTGGCCATGCTGACCACGTTCGACTCCGACGAGTACATCGCCGCCGCGCTCCGCGAGGGCGCCGCCGGGTTCCTGTTGAAGGACACCGATCCCCAGCAGCTCGCCGCACTGGTCCGCAGCCTCGCGGGCGGCGGCATCGTGTTGTCCCACAAGGTGATCCGCTCGGTCGTGGACGGCTACCTCGGCGGTGGCGCCGCCCCTGCCGAGGCCGGGCGCGTGTCCCGCCTGACCGGGCGCGAACGCGAGGTGCTCACCCTCATCGCCGACGGACTGTCCAATGCGGACATCGGCACCCGGCTGCACCTGAGCGTGGGCACGATCAAGGACCACGTCAGCTCGATCCTGACCAAGCTCAAGGTGACCAGCCGGATCCAGGCCGCCCTGCTCGCCCAGCAGGCCGGCCTGTTCCGCGGCAATTAGTCCACTACCGCGACAGCGGGTTCGCTTTCGTCGACGGGCTCCGCCTTGGTGTCCTTGCGACGGCGGGTCAGCTGCACCCCGACGACAATGGTCAGCAGCGCGAGGGCGGCCGACACGGCGAAAGCCAGCCGCATCCCGCTCAGCTGCGCCGTCGCGGGAGCGACACCGTCGGCGATCAACGCGCTGGCCCGCGCGGACAGCACCGTCACCGCGAGCGCGGTGCCGAACGCGGCCGCGACCTGCTGCAACGTTCCGAGCATCGAGCTGCCGTGCGAGTACAGGTGCTCAGGCAGCGCGGCCATGCCGAGCGTGAAGACCGGCGTGAACACCGCCGCGAGGCCCAGCATCAGCAACGTGTGCAGGCCCAGGATCTGCCAGTACGGCATCGTCGCGGAGATCTGCGCGAACCCGGCCAGCGCGAGCACCATGCCGATCGTGCCCGGCAGCACCAGCGGCTTGGCGCCGAACCGGTCGTACACCTTGCCCGCGGTCGGCCCGAGCAGGCCCATCGCCAGACCGCCCGGCATGACCAGCAGGCCGGTCGCCAGCGGGCTGAGCCCGCGCAGGTTCTGCAGGTACAGCGGCAGCAGGATCATCGAGCCCAGCATGGCCAGGAACGCGATCGCCTGCAGCACCAGCGATTGGCGGAAGGTGCGGTTCAGCAGGGTGCGCAGGTCCAGCAGCGGCGTCCCGGTCCGCTGCAGCCTCAACTGGCGGGCCACGAAGACCCCGATGGTCGCGGCCCCGGCCACGACGATGCCGATGCCGAGCGCGACCGGCGAGGCCGGGTCGCCGAACAGGCTCAGGCCGTACACCAGGCCACCGAAGCCGAGCGCGGCCACCACGACGCTGAACCAGTCGATCGAGCTCACCCGCGGCTCGCCGATGTCGGTCATCTTGCGCAGCCCGAGCGCGCCGACCACGCCGGCGATCGGCAGCACGACGACGAACAGCAGCCGCCACGACCCGGCCTGCAGGATCAGCCCGGACACGGCCGGTCCGAGCGCGGGCGCCACGGAGATGGCCAGGGTGACGTTGCCCATCACCCGGCCGCGGTCATGCTCGGGCACGACGACCATCAAGGTGGTCATCAGCAGCGGCATCATCACGGCGGTGCCCGAGGCCTGCACGACCCGGGCCAGCAGCAGCACCACGAACGACGGCGAGACGGCGGCCAGCACGGTGCCCGCGAGGAACACGCCCATCGCGGTCGCGTAGGCCTGCCTGGTGGTGACCCGCTGCAGGAACCAGCCGGTCATCGGGATCACCGCGGCCATGGTGAGCATGAACGTGGTGGACACCCACTGCGCGGACTGCTCGGTGACGTGCAACGACTCCATCAGCCGCGGAATGGCGTTGATCATGATGGTCTCGTTGAGGATCACCACGAACGTGGCCAGCACCAGCAGCCGCACCACGGTGGGTGTTCGGCCTTTGCCGGCCGGTCGTTCCGGGGTGAGAGCTGACATGTGGTCTACCTCGCTGAGCTCCGGGTCGCGGCCGGGCCCCCAGGCAGCGACGGTGGTGGTGTCACCGATACAGACCAGCACTCCCTGCGGAACTCATCGGTGACACCAGAGTCTTTCTCATCAACGCGCGAGACTCACCCGAATTTCCGCCCATATCCGCAAGAAACGCGCAATCCCTAGGCACACAGGACATCGAGGGCTACTGTGACCTGCGTCACTGGGGGTGATATCCATGTCGGTAACGAACCGGCGAACGTTTCTTTCCTGGCTGGCCAAGAGCGGGCTCGTGCTCGCCGCGGCCGGCTCTGCCATGGCGGAGGGCACCGTAGCGGCGGCCTCTCCGCGCGAAATTCTCGTGCTGACCAACGCCACGCTGATCGACGGCACCGGGGCAGGACCCCGCCCAGACACAACGATCGTTGTGGCAGGCAACCAAATCCTCGCCGTCGGACGCCAGGGAATCGCGCCACCGGCCGGGGTGCGCGTGGTGGACCTGCGCGGAAAGTACGTCCTCCCCGGTCTGTGGGACATGCACACGCACACCGCGGACTTCGAACAACTACTGCTGCCGTTGTACATCGCGAATGGTGTCACCTCGGTGCGGGAGATGTGGGGTTTTCCGTTCGTGCGCGATGTGCACCGGCGGATCTCGTCCGGTGAGCTGCTCGGGCCGCGGATGGTGGTCGCGAGCACGATCGTGGACGGTCCCGACTCGTGGCTGGTCAACCTGTGGAAGGACAACAAACCCTTCCAGGTGCGGACCCCGGCCGAGGCTCGCGCCGCGGTCCGGCAGGCGAAGCGGGACGGCGCCGACTTCATCAAGGTGTACTCGCTGCTGCGGGAGGACACCTTGGCGGCGACCGCGGATGAAGCTTCGAGGCTGGGCCTTCGCATCGCCGGGCACGTGCCAGATCGGCTGTCCGTCACACGATCGAGCGAACTTGGCATGCGCACGCAGGAGCACCTGTACGCGCTGTATGTCGATGTGTCCCGCGACCGTGACGCGATCCGGCACACCATCCGGTCGATGCCCACCAACCCGGCCGATCCGTTCGCGTTCTTCTTCGCGGTGCGTGAGCTGGAGCGGCAGGCGATCAAGTCCTACGACCCTGGGCGTGCGGCGCCGGTGTTCGCTTCGTTGGTGCGCAACGGCACTTTCCTGACGCCCACGCTGACCGTGTTGAAGCTGTTCACCTCCACACCAGACGAGATCCGGGATCCCAGCCGCGAGAAGTACATGCCCAAGTGGGTCGTGGACCTGCGGTGGGCGCTCGGGCCGACACCGCCGCCGGACGTGATCGCCGCCAACCGCGCGTTCTTCGAGGCATCCGCGCAGCTGGTGCGCGACGCCTCGGCGGCCGGCGTCACCATGGTCGCCGGTACCGACGGCGGGTTCCTGGCGCCGTACATCCTCGGCGGGTTCTGCCTGCACGATGAGCTGGAACTGATGGTGCGAATCGGGTTCACGCCCATGCAGGCGCTGTTGAGCGCGACCCGGGATGCCGCGCGCACGGTCGGCCTGCAGCACGTCAGCGGGACGGTCGCGCCGGGCAAGTACGCCGACCTGCTGGTGGTGGACGGCAACCCGCTGGCCGACATCCGCAACACCACCCGGATCCACGCGGTCGTCGCCAATGGACGGTTCATCAGCCGGGCCGAGCGGGAACGGATGCTCGCGGACGTCGAAGCCAAGGCCAAGCTGATCCCACCACCACCGGAAACCGTTCTGCCGATGAGATCCTGCTGCTAACCGGCCATGGCGCGCATCAGCTCCGCTCGGGACCGGATGCCGAGTTTGCGGTAGGTCCGCGCGACGTGTGACTCGACGGTCCGGTGGCTCATGAAGAGGGTGGCCGCGACCTGCTTGTTGGTCATGCCCGTGACGACCAGCTCGACGACTCGCCGTTCGGTGCCGGTCAGGTGGGCGGTCGCGCGGCGGCGGCCCACCCGCGACAGCTCGTCGCGAGCCATCGCCGCCCACACCGGGTAGTCCTCGAAGAGTGTCTCGGCCTCGGTGAACGCGGCCGCTGCTGCGCCTGGTCTCCGGGCCCGGCGCAGCAACCGGCCGCGCTGCAACAGCACCCTGGCCTGCTCGAACCTCGGCCAGCTCGGGTCCACCTCCAGCTCGGCGGTCTCGCCTCTCACGGCCGCTCGCGCCCGGACCAGGACCGGCTGCATCCACATCCTCGGGAACCGTTCGTAGCGCTGTTCGAACTCGGCCAGCTCCACTTCGGCTTCCGCGGTGCGACCGAGTTCGGCCAGCGCGCAGATCCGTTCGGCTGCCGGGTCTTCGGGGCCGATGGGTTCCTTGATGCGCATGGTGGCGAGGTGCCTTCTGCTGCGGGCGGTGTGGTCGACCACCGCTTGAGGGTCGGCCTCGGACGCGGCAATGAACGCCAGCACATTTAGGTACCCGACCGCTGAGACGAGATCTCCGTTGGCTTCCGTGCGGTCCGCGCCTTCCTGTGCTTGGTGTTTTGCCTCGTCGAGGTGGCCGGTGCAGGCGTCGATTCGCGCTCTCAGGCACTTGGGGCGGTCGGCGAACTGCTGGCCTTGTTGCTGTGCGATTCTGATCGCGGCATCAGCGTGTTCCTTGGCTTTGCCGAGGTTTCCCTGGATCAGTTCGGCTTCGCCTTGGCGGATGTCGTCAGGAATGCCGATGGCGGGTACCGCGTATCCGGATCGCAGGCCGAGCTGGACTTCGATGTGGTCTCGCAGCGCCGTGGCCGATGAGTTTGTTAGAACGGCTGTCTGGGCGTGCTTGAGTGCCTCTTCGCGATCCGCCTCACAGAAGATCGCGAGCAGGGCATGGATTTCGCCGGTCAGCCTCCGGTCGGCTTTGGCGTCATCGAGCGCCTCATCGAGAAACTTGGCGGCCACCACACCGCCGTCCTGGTGCCAGGCGACTTTGCCGCGGAGGGTGAGGGCGCGTGCTCGTAACGGACCGGCGGCCAGTTTGGGGATCTCTTCGTCGAGGAGTTCGCGGGCGGCATTGAGGTCGCCTTCGGCGTAGAGGGCCTCGGCGAGGAACATGACGCGCCGGGTGTGGGCGGGGCCGGTCGGCGTCTTCAGCCTGGCCAGGCTCAACAGTTCGGCTGTTCGTGGCGTGGTGTCCTCAAGGAGCTGGGCGAGCGTCTCGTCGGGACCGATGGTGCCGAGCGCGCGATGCCATGCCCCGAAGCCGGGCTCGACCTCAGCGAGCCTGCGGTGAACACCCCTCCGCCTCGGCGCGGACACCTCCCCGTAGACCACCAACGCGAACAACGGGTGGTTGAAGATCACCTCGTTGCCGCGAACGTGGATGATCCCAGCCTCCTCCGCCTCCTCCAGTTCGGCGCTCACCTCCACCCGGGCAGCCACATCCCCGCCAAGCCCCTCCCACACCCGCGGCCCGGCGGTCACACCGTCGTCGAATGCCTGCCGCAGCCGCTCCACCGTCGGCGTCTTCATCGCGGCCGCCGCGAGCAGGACATCGCTCTCCGGTTGCGGCGGGACCAATCGAAGTAGCTCGTCCGGCACCGGCCACGGCTCGTCTGGATGCAGCGACTCCCGCCCGCTAAGCGCCCCGGCCATCACCACGCCCACCAACGGATTCCCCTGGCAAAGCGCATGCAGCCGGTCCAGCACCGGCCGCGCCAGTCCCCGACCCAACCGCCGGTACACAACGTCATGAAGCTCGTCCCGGCTCAGCCCGCCCAGCCACACCTTCGCCAGTACTGGCCGGTCCGCCACGGAAGCCGCACCGAGTACTGGACGGTCCAGTTCCGCCCCTGCCGCGAGTACTGAACGGTCTAGTTCACCTGGAGCCATGGGTACTGAACGGTCCAGTACAACCGGCGGCGTGGGTACCGAACGGTCCAGTACCGAACTCGCCGCCAGTACTGGACGGTCCAGTTCATCCGGAGCCTCCGGTACCGAACGGTCCAGTTCCAATCCCGACCCGGGTACTGAGCGGTCTAGTTCCCGCGCCTGCGCGGGTACTGGACGGTCCAGTTCATGCGGAACCTCCGGTACTGGACGGTCCAGTTCCACCCCTGGCCCGAGTACTGGACGGTCCAGTTCCACCCCTGGCCCGAGTACTGGACGGTCCAGTTCCCGCGTCATCCCAGGTACTAGACGGTCCAGTTCCCAAGGCGGCGCGCCCGGGTGATCAGCGCGACGGGCGACCAGGATCGCGACCCGCGCACCGGCCAACCGGCGGACAGCGAAGTCGAGAACAGCGTCGGTCTCCGGGTCCAGCCACTGCAGGTCATCCACCACCAGGAGCACCGGCCGCTGAGCCGCGAGCGCCCGCAGCACGCTCACCACGCCAGCCGCGACCACATGCGGATCGGCGACACCCGCCGCGCGATGAGTAGCGACCTCCAAGGCCTGCCGCTGAACCGAAGGGATCACCGGCAGCGAAGGCATCAGATCCGCCAGCCCGGCATACGCGTACCCGGTCTCCCCACGACCAGGACCGCAGCGCAGCACCGTCCACTCACGAGAGCGCGCCTCGTCGATGGCCGCCGACAGGATCGCCGACTTGCCGATCCCCGCCACGCCCTCCACCAGCAATGCGGCCGGCGCGACCGCACCACGGTCAAGCAGCAACTTGACCCGCCCCAGCTCAGCGTCCCGGCCGATGATCACCTTCCGGGATCCCCTGATCCACGATCTCGCATAACAGCGTTCTAGCGCCCGGGGGTTGTTCGGCGCCGGGGCGCGGCTGCCGATCAACCAATCCGCGACCAATGCCATACTGCCCGTGACCAGTCACGGAACGGTGCTGGTCAGGGAGGGGACAGGGGGCTGTGCCACGACCAGAACGCCCGCTGGAGTCGGCGGACGAGGCGCTCCGCCAGTTCGCGGCCGACCTGCGCGGTCTGCGGGAGAAGGCGGGCGGCCCGACCTACCGTGAGCTCAGCAAGATCGCGCACTACTCCCCCAGTGTGCTGTCCGAGGCGGCGAACGGGCGGTCCCGCCCGAGTCTCGCGGTCACGTTGGCGTATGTGGATGCCTGCGGCGGTGACCGCGGCGAGTGGGAACAGCGGTGGCGCGAGCTGGATGACAGTCCACCGGAGATCCAGGACAGCGGGGAGCCGCCGTATGTGGGGCTGGCCGCGTTCCAGGCGGATGACGCGGACCGGTTCTTCGGCCGGGACAAGCTGGTCACCGAGCTGCGGGCCCGGGTCCGGCAACGGCGGTTCGCGGGTGTCTTCGGGCCGTCCGGCTCGGGCAAGTCGTCGCTGCTGCGTGCCGGCCTGGTCGCCGGGACGGCTACGCCCACCCTGCTGTTCACGCCGGGACCGAACCCGATCGAGGAATGCGCGGTCCAGCTCGCCGCGCTGACCGGTGGATCGGCCGCGCAGCTGCGCACGGAACTCCACGAAGACCCGCGCAACCTGCACCTCCTCGTCCGCCAGGCCGTCGCCCGCGAGCCGGACGGAACGGACCTGCTGCTGGTCATCGACCAGTTCGAGGAGACGTTCACGCTGTGCCCGGACCGGGACGAGCGGACCCGGTTCATCGAGGCCCTGGTCCACCTGGCGACCGCGGACACCAGCCGCGCCCGCGTGGTGATCGGCGTCCGGGCGGACTTCTACGGCCACTGCGCGCAGTACCCGCAGCTGGTGGCCGCCCTGAATGACGCGCAGATCCTGGTCGGCCCGATGTCCGTCGAGGAACTCCGCGAGGCCATCACGGCACCGGCCGCGCGGGTGGGTTGCATGGTGGAGTCCGCGTTGGTGTCCAAGGTGATCGCCGATACCGCCGGTGAGGACGCCGTGCTGCCGTTGGTGTCGCACGCGTTGCTGGAGACCTGGCGCAGGCGCAGCGGCGCGCGGCTCACGCTCGCCGGGTATGAGGCGGCGGGCGGGATTCACCACGCCATCGCGCGCACGGCCGAAGACGTCTACACCAGCCTGGACGAAAGCCAGCGCGAGATCGCGCGGCGGATCTTCCTGCGCCTGGTCGCCCTGGGCGAAGGCACCGAGGACACCAAACGCCGCGTGCGCCTGCGTGAACTCGACGCCGACAATCCGGACACCCGCGCGGTGCTGGACCGCCTGGCCGGCGCGCGGCTGCTGACGTTGCACAGCGACACAGTCGAGATCGCGCACGAGGCCCTGATCCGCTGCTGGCCGCGGCTGCGCGATTGGCTGTCGGACGACCGCGAGGGTCTGCGGGTGCACCGTCATCTCACCGAGGCGACCGACGCGTGGGAGTCGGCCGAGCAGGATCCCGGGGCGTTGCTGCGCGGGACCCGCCTGGCCAGGGCGGGCGACTGGGCCGCTGAGCATGCTGGGCTGCTTACCTTGCGGGAAAAGGACTTTCTCGATACCAGTTTGTCCGCGCAGGCGGCAGAGCAGACCGCGGCGAGGCGGCGCACGCGCCGGCTGCGCCAGCTCGTGGCCTTACTGGCCGTCCTGCTTCTGTTGGCGTCCGCCGCGACCGTGTTCGCGGTCGGTGCTCAGCGCGAAGCCACCGAGCAGCGCGACATCGCGCTCGCCCGCAAGGTGGTCGGCGACGCGGAAGCGTTGCAGGCCACCAATCCCGCGCTCGCCGGGCAGCTGAGCCTGGCCGCCTACCGGCTGACCCGGATCCCGGAGGCACGCGACAGCCTGCTCGCGGCGACCTCAGCCCCGGCCGTCAGCAGGCTGACCGGGCACACCGCCGACGTGCAGTCCGTGGCCGTCGATCCCAGCAGTCACCTGCTGGCCACGGCCAGCACGGACAAGACCGTCAAACTCTGGGACATCAGCGACCCTCAGCGACCGTCACCAGTCGCAACCCTGACCGGGCACACCGATATCGTCAACTCCGCCGCCTTCGGCCCGGACACGTTGGCGACCGCGAGCAGCGACGGCACAATCCGGCTTTGGGATCTGCAAAACCAGTCCCCGATAGTCCTAACAGGACATAAAGGGCCGGTCTACTCCGTGGCGTTCAGTCGCGACGGCACCATGGCCAGCGCGGGCAGCGACAAGATCGTGCGGCTCTGGAACCGACAGCATCAGGAAATCGCCGCCCTGGCGGGACATACAGCGTCCATCCGGTCGGTGGCGTTCAGCCCGGACGGGTCCACCTTGGCGTCCGCGGGCAACGACGGCACCATCCGGCTCTGGGATGTCCAAACCCACTCCTCGACCATCCTCACTGGACACATCGGCGCCATCCGATCCATCGCGTTCAGCCCCGATGGGTCCACATTGGTCAGTGGCGGCGTCGACAAAACCGTGCGGCTGTGGAACGTCAGCCAACACGTCTCGACGGCCATCCTGACCGGGCATACCGACTTCGTTGACGCGGTGGCGTTCAGTGCCGACGGACGGTACCTGGCCAGCGGCGGCAACGACTACACCGTCCACCTGTGGTCCCTTTTCGGTACACCCCAGGAGCTTGCCGTTCTCAACGGGCACACCAACATCGTCAACTCGGTGACGTTCAGTCCCGACGGCCGCAGCCTGATCACCGGCAGCGCGGACAAGACCGTCCGGGTGGAGAACCTGACGCAGCTGGTGTTCGCCCGGCACACCGACGCGGTGCGGTCGGCGGTGTTCAGCCCGGATGGCCGCATCGTCGCGACCTCGAGCAACGACCGGACCGCCCGGCTGTGGGACATCAGCGACCCGTTGCGGCCCCACGAACTCGCGGTCATCCAACAGCCATCCACCTTGTGGTCGGCCTTGTTCAGCCCCGACGGAAAACTCCTGGCCACCAGCCATGACGACGGCACCGCGCGCCTCTGGGACGTCACCGATCCTCGCAATCCCCGGGCCCTGGGCGCGGTGACCCACTCCGAGGCCATCTGGTCGACGAGGTTCAGCCCGGACAGCCGGACGCTCGCCTCGGTCGGCGGCGATGCCGTGCGGCTGTGGGACATCAGCGATCCCACGAATCCGCGTCCGCGCGGCACCGTCCCGGACCGGCCGATCACGTCCGTCCGGTTCAGCCCCGACGGCCGTCTCCTGGCCACTGCGAACGCTGACAACACGGCGGGTTTGTGGGACATCAGCTCGCCGGACTTGCCTCGCGAACTCAGCGCCCTTCGGGGCCACACCGCCCGTGTCACGCAGGTCGCGTTCCGTCCTGATGGCCACGTCCTGGCCACGGCGAGCTGGGATCACGACATCCGGCTGTGGGACATCGCGGATGCGGCCAGTCCCAAGGAACTCAGCGTCCTTCGCGGTCACACGGAAACGGTCACCTCGGTCGCCTTCCGGTCCGACGGCCAGGCCCTGGTGTCCGGCAGCCACGACCGGACCGCACGGCTCTGGGATGTCAGCGACACCCGCAATCCGCAGGCTCTGTCCACTTTGGCCGGTCACAGTGGAGTGGTCGTCTCCGTGGGCTTCGGCCCCGACGGCCATCTCGTGGTGACCGGCAGCCAGGATCGGACCGCCCGGCTGTGGCAGACCGATGTGGACAGTGCGGCCGCTCAGGTCTGCGCGCGGGCGTATCCGGCGATCAGCCAAGCCGAGTGGAACCAGTACTTCCCCAGCCTGAGCTACCAGCCACCCTGCCCCTGACCTGGGCGAACCTTCCTCACCCCGGACGTGCGTCACCACTCTACAGGGTGACGAATGGCATGAATCTGCCAGTGCCACCAGTCTTCGATCACAAAACTCATCACCGGCTTGACAGGTTATCAATTCGCCTGTGAAGGTATTTCCGATCGAGCCGGAAGGTGAACCCGAAATCCATGAAACTTTCAACAAGACTGTTAACGGCGGCCGTACTCCTGGCCCTCCTGATCCCGCTCACCGCGGTGGCCGCCTCATCGCAGACAGGGCCACAACAGCAGGTCGCGTGCGCTTCGGTGCCGGTCAGCGCGCCGCCGGGCGCGAAGATCGAGTCGGTGCAGGCGACGCCGCAGCCGGGCGGGACAGTCTCGTTCCCGGCCACTCCCCTGTCGCCGGCCGTCACGATCGCCGACGTTCCCGCATATTGCGAGATCACCGTCGCACTGACCCATTCCGGCGCGAATGACCACGTCAAAGTCGCCTTGACGCTGCCGGACACGGGCTGGTCGGGCCGGCTTCAGGCGACCGGCGGCAGCGCGTACACCGCGGCCGGGTTCGGCGCGCCGATGGTCCAAGCCGTCAAGGACGGCTACGCCGCCGTGTCGACCGACGCGGGCGTACCGCTGACCGGCCTGGACACCAGCTGGGGGCTGACCGCGGACGGCAAGGTCAACCAGCCGCTGCTGACCAACTTCGCCACCCGCTCGGTGCACGAGGCGGCCCTGATCGGCAAGGAAGTGACGAGGAAGCACTTTCACCGCGAGGTCTCGTACGCCTACTGGAACGGCTGCTCGACCGGCGGGCGCCAGGGGTATGCCGAGGCCCAGAACTACCCCGATGACTTCGACGGCATTCTCGCCGTGGCACCAGCCGTCAACTGGACACAGTTCGCGGTGGCGACGATGTGGCCGCAGACCGTGATGAACCAGGACCACCACTTCGTCAGCAACTGCGTACTGGGCGAGTTCCAGAAGGCCGCGATCAAGGCCTGCGACGCGAACGACGGCGTCACCAACGGCATCATCGACTACCCGGACGAGTGCGGCTACGACCCGCGCCGGCTCGTCGGCACCAAGATCCTCTGTGAGGGCAAGGAGATCACCGTGACGGCCGCCGACGCGGACGTCATGCGCAAGATCTGGGCCGGCCCGACCGACGAGCGCGGCCGCGGCCTGTGGGCGGGCCTGCCGAAGGGCGCCGACTTCGCCTACCTGGCGGGAACTCAGGCCAGCGCGGACGGGAACCTGTCCGCTCCCGGGTTCGTGGTCGCGGTGAAGTGGGTGCAGACGTTCCTGGAGAAGGACCTGGCCTTCGACACCTCGAAGATCACCTACCAGCAGTTCCGCGACCTGTTCCGGCAGTCGGTGCGGGAGTACGACGACGTCATCGGCACCTCCGACCCGAACCTCTGGGACTTCCGGCGGGCCGGTGGCAAGCTGCTGAGCTTCGTCGGCACGGCCGACCAGCTGATCCCGCCGGGCGGCACGCTGCAGTACCGGCAGGACGTGGAACGGCGGATGGGCGGCGCCAACCGCGTGAACGACTTCTACCGGTTGTTCCTGGCTCCGGGTGCCCAGCACTGCTCCGACGCGACCGGGCTGGTTCCGACGAACCCGTTGGGCGCGTTGGTGGACTGGGTCGAGCACGGCAAGGCCCCGGCGACGCTGGCGGCGGCGAGCAAGGACGGCTCGGCGACCCGGGACCTCTGCCCGTTCCCCCAGCTGTCGCGCTACTCGGGTCACGGTGACCCCAAGGTGCCGTCGAGCTACCGCTGCCGCTGACTGACGCGTGGAGGTGCCGCTGCCACGGCACCTCCACCGTTTGCCTGTTCCTGACCGGTCATGCCGTCAGCTCACGGACGGCCCCGGCGACGGCGGCGAAGTCCTTGCGCAGGATCGCACCGTGGTTGCTCGCGACCTTCGCGCTCACCTCGATGTTCGGGTTGCGGGCGACCACCGCGTCAAGGCTGGTTCGGATGCGTTCCTGCTCGTCGCCGCGGCTGCCGAAGGACGTCCCGGACGCGAGGACGTACCGCACCGGGACGGCGATGTCGTCCAGTACCGGGCCCAGTTCGCGCTCGCGGGACAGCCTGCCGAGCTCGATGTTGCTCTCGGCCTGCTGTCCGGCGCTCATCCGCGGGGTCAGGCCGGTCGGCCGCAGCAGCGGCATGAACCAGTTCAGCCGCCGGAACAGCTTCCGGATCCGCTGCTCCATCGCGTCATCCAGCCAGTCGTGCGGGAACGCGCCGTCGACCAGCACCGCACCCAGCGCACGGTCCGGGTTCCGGCGAGCCCAGTGCGCCGCCACGACCGCGCCATACGACCAGCCCACCACCAGCGCGCGGTCCACACCCCTGGCCGCGAGGACAGCGTCGACATCCCGCACGGCGACCTCGAAGGAGTAGTCCGCCGAACGCTTCGACTTGCCGCGGGCCCGCTCGTCGAAAGTGATGTGCCGCCAGTCCGTCCCCAGCTCGGCCAGCACCCGCCGCCAGTACCCCTGCGTGGCGAACTGGCCATTGAGATACACCACCGGGACACCGGGACCACCCGTATCGGTGACCGCCAGCTCCGTGTCGTCGACCGCCACCATGCCGGTCCACATCGAATCGGTTGCGAGAGTTCCGTTCTTCGTCATGCGGCCACCTTGAGCGCGCGCCCTGACGCGCCCCTGACGCCGCCCTGTCACGGTGACTACCGGAGTACCGCCAGCGCGGCGGTGACCGCGAGCGCGGTCTGCCCGTCGAGGGTGTCGAAGGTTTCGAAGCTGCCGAGGGCGCAGAGCAGGTCGAGGGTCTGGTCGCGGTCGCGGCCGGAGGTGTCCAGATCGGGGAAGCGGTCGAGCAGGGCGGTGAAGCCCTGGCGCTGGCGGGCGTTGCGGGCCTTGATGACGGCCTCGAGGTCCTTGTCGAGGGTGGCCAGGCCGCGCAGGCGCCTGGTCGCCGTGCGGTCGGTGGCCCAGAACTTGTAGAAGGCCGTGAGGAACAGGGTGATGGCCTCGGTGCCGTCCGGGGCGGTGAACGCCGCGGCGATGCGGTCGATCCGGCCGCGTTCGGCGAGGTGGTCGCACAACGCCTCGAGCAGGCCGGATTTCGAGCCGAACGCGTTGTAGACGGTCTGCCGCGAGACGTCGGCCTGCGCGGCGACGGAGTCGATGGTCAGCTGGGGAACGCCGCGGCCGGCCAGCACCCGGCGCGCGGTCTCCAGGATCCGCCGACGCGTCTCGTCGGCGGCGGCCTGCCGCTTCTCCGACTGGTAACCCCGTGGGCTCATCGGGTTGCCTCCGCCGCTCAATTGGATGTACGGTCTGTCCAACAAATAGTAGCACGGGAGGAGCGGGAGATGGACCTGACCGGACGGATCGCGGTCGTGACCGGCGGCTCGAGGGGGATCGGCGCGGCCACGGCCACGAAGCTGGCGGAGCTCGGCGCCCGGGTGGCGATCGTGGGCCGCGACCAGGAGGCCATCGCGGCCATGGTGTCCACAGTGGAGGGCTCGATCGGCGTGCAGGCGGATGTCACCAACGCCGACGACATCGCCGAGATACGCCGCCAGACCGAGGACAAGCTAGGGACCGTGGACATCCTGGTGGCGTTCGCCGGCGGCAACCCTGCCAGGCCCAAGCCGTTGGTCGACGTCACCCTGGCCGAGTGGCTGGCCGCGATCGATGGCAACCTGACGGCGACTTTCCTGACGGTGAAGGAGTTCCTGCCGGGCATGATGCAGCGCGGGAGCGGGTCGATCGTGACGATGTCGTCAACGGCCTCCCGTCAGCCGACCGTCCACTCCCCCGGCCCGTACGCGGTGGCCAAGGCCGGCGTGGAGATGATGACCCGCAAACTGGCGCAGGAAGCCGGTCCGAGCGGCGTGCGGGTGAACTGCGTTGCCCCGGCGGCGATCCTGACCGAGCGGAACAAGCGGGACATCCCCGCGGAGATGCAGCGGACCATGGCGCAGTCGTACCCGCTGGGCCGGGTCGGCGCGCCGGCCGATGTCGCGTCGGCGACCGCGTTCCTGGCCTCCGACGAGGCCGCGTGGCTGACCGGGCTGACCGTCGACGTCGCCGGCGGGCTCGTTCTGCGCTGACCGCGCTAACGTGGGGATCATGGCAGAACGGCGCGAACGCAAGGCGAACATGGGCGTGGTGTCCCAGGTCGAGCAGCTCACCCCGCACATGGTGCGGGTGGCGCTGGGCGGGGACAGCCTGGCGGGGCTGCCCGCCGGCCAGTTCACCGACCACTACATCAAGATCCTCTTCCCACAGCCCGGCGTGACCTACCCGGAGCCGTTCGACGTCGGCACCATCCGGGCGAGCATGCCGCCGGAGACCTGGCCGGTCATCCGCACGTACACCATCCGCCGCTGGTCACCGGCGGTCCCGGAGCTCTGGGTGGACTTCGTCATCCACGGCGACGTCGGCGTCGCGGGCCCGTGGGCGTTGCAGGCCGAACCGGGCGACCGGGTCTTCTTCATGGGACCGGGCGGCGGGTACGCGCCGAGCGCGGAGGCGGACTGGCATCTTCTCGCCGGCGATGAGAGCGCACTGCCGGCCATCGGGGCGGCCTTGGAAGGCATGCCCGCCGGGGCGCGGGTGACGGCGTTCATCGAGGTCATCGACCCCGCCGAGGTGCAGAAGCTGGAGACCCCGGCGGACGCGGACATCATCTGGCTGTACCGCGGCGACCAGCGCCCCGGCTCGGCTCTCGTACCCGCGGTGCGCTCCTTCGAGTTCCCCGACGGCCAATTGCAGGCGTTCGTGCACGGCGAGGCCACCTTCGTCAAGGATCTGCGCCGCTACCTGCGGGTCGAGCGCGAGATCCCGCTGTCCCAGCTGTCGATCTCCGGCTACTGGCGCAACGGCATGAACGAGGACGGCTGGCAGTCCAGCAAACGCGAATGGAACGCGCAGATCGAAGCCGAGCAGGACCAGGCATAACAGTCATTCGGTGGTGTCGTCGACATCCCCGGCCTCCACGGACATGACTCCGGGTTGCTCGGCCAACGCGGCCAGCAGGTCGTTCACCTGCCGCGGGCCGCGCAACCGGAGTCGCAGGTCGATCAGCCCACGACCACCGACCCGGCCACGGCCACGGGCGTAGTCGTCGTCCGGTTCGATCCGGTTGGTCGCGGCGTGCTCGACGACGTAGTCCGACCGGGTGGCCAGCTCCAGGATGGTGCGCAGCGCGCCCTCCCCGTCCCGGTAGGCCACCCGCACCATGCTGGTGGCCGGGCGCGTGCGGGTCGCGAGCCGGATCAACGGCGGATACCCGTACACCACAAGGAAATGCGCCCCCGTCACGACCAGCGCGAGCACCGGCAGCCCGGCCGCGCACGCACACCCGGCCGCGCACGCACACCCGACCGCCACGCTCATCCACACGACCGCCGCCGTGGTCAGCCCGCGGACCACGTCCCGCCGCACGAAGATCAGCCCGCCGCCGATGAACCCGATCCCGGACACGATCTGCGCCGCGACCCGCGACGGGTCCAGCACGATCCGGCCCTCGGCCAGCACATCGGTGAACCCGTACTTGCTGATCAGCAGGAACAACGCCGCCCCGACGCCGACCAGCGTGTGCGTGCGCAGCCCCGCGCTCTTCTGCTTGAGCTCCCGGTCCAGTCCGATGAGCGAGCACAACACCAACGCAAGCAACAGTTCCGTCACCTGCGTCCAGCCCTGCCCAGACGGTTCGCCCCACGTCATCGGCATTCGATGGTAGCCGCGCGGCGTCTGGGCCGCTGATCGAGTTATTTCGCGCGCTGCGCGGCCGCGATCATCTCGTCGGTCAGCACGGTGCCTTGCACGCACAGTCGATCAAATGCGCGCGGTACCCGGGGTCCGCCAGCGACGGGGCCAGCCCGATCGGCTCGTCGAGGTCGGCGGACTGGCCGTGCAGGCACGTCCGGTAGGCCGCTCGTGCCGGTCCGCTTGATCGCACAACGCGAGACACTCGTGGGTCAGGCCACTGGCGCGCAACAGCATCGCCATCCGCGCCGTCGACTCCGGCCACGGATCACGTTCGGACACAAGGGAGATCGCGTCGAACCACGGCCGCAACAGAGCGCGCATCTCGTCGGTGGTCAGGTTCCGGCGGCCGTCGATGATGCGCAACACGCCTTCTGTCAGCGCCTCGGCGCTCACCATCCCGAGGAACGCTGAACCACGGGGCGTCAGCCCAGGCGATCTGCGGCTCGTACCCCACGACACCGCCGAGCGCCATGCTTCGTCACCGACCAAGCCTACTGGTTGACCTCGCCGGTCATCATGCCGTGGGCGAAGGTTGTGGCTTCGTCGATGAGTTCGGCGTGGCGGGCGGTTCGGCCAGGGCGGAAGTCGTTGTCGCGCGGCCTGGTCTCCGAGCCGTCGATTTCTTCCATGTCGAGGTGGCTGAGAAAGGCGCGGAGTTCGGGGCGGGTGGTGGGTGCGGAGACGAGATCCCGCCGGATGTGGGGCGGGAAACCGCTGGAGTAGCGGGCGCCGTGGTACTCGTCGACGACGCCGAGGAACATCGAGTCGAGGTGGGGAAACGATTCCCGGGCAATGACTTCTGGGGGCAACGGGGTGTCGTAGGGCCACGCAATGGGGTTCCAGCAGTCCTGTTCCAGGTCGAGTTCGAGCAGTTGTTGTGCCGCTTGGGATACGGCCAGGTCGATCAGCCCGTCGTCGCCGATGATGTGGTCGTGCAGGTTCAGTTCCCACAGCTGCGGCAGAACCTTCCAGGCCGCGAGTGCTCGTGCGCCGCGTGACCCAATGCTGTTGTAGGCCAACGAGATGCTGCGGAGATCCGGAGCGGTGGCCGTTGTGAGGGCTTCGATGTCGTCATCGTCGAGACCGCACTCAGCGAGGTTCAGGGCCTGCAGTGTTCGCCAGTCGTCCAGGGACTGGGGCCAGCTGTTGACGGGATTGCATGACACATCGAGGTTCGTGAGCCGCAGCGTGGAATTCATCAGCGCGGTAAGGCCGTCCGCGCCGAGCCCGGTGGCCGTGAGCTTCAAGGTGGTCAGTTTCGGAGCGTTCGACGACGCCAAGGCTTCGGCGCCCGCGTCGCCGATCGGTTGAACGGAAGGACGCCCGTAGTAGGGCGAGCCACCCTTGCGGCCGCTGAGATCGAGGTATTCCAACGCTGGCAGCTGGACCTCGGTCGCCAATTGCTGAGCGCCCTTGGCGCTGAGGCAGTTGCCGCGCAGATCCAAGTGGCGCAGACGAGGATAGGCGTCGGCGAACGCCGAGACCGTCAGATCGGTGGCGACGACATCCGCCAGCGTCAGGTTCTCGATGAGCGAATGATCGATACCCGCGATGACGTCGGTGAGGGCCGCGTCGCCGAGCGGCAGCAGTTCGATGGAGAGCGAGGTCAGCTGACGCAACACGCCACTGGCGACAATCGCGGCTGCTCCGCGGACGCCGAGCCCTTCCCGGCCGGGTCCCAGCGCCGTGCCCTGCACTTCGAGGGTGCGCAGGCCGGTCAGATCGGCGTGGGCGAAGAACTCCTCGCAGGCTTCGTCGTCTTCCTTGATGACGTTGCCGAAGAACGGCCCCCATCCCCGGTGCGATTTGTTCCAGCCGCAACGGAACCCGATCGCCAACCGGTCCAGTCGCGCAAGCTCCGGACAACCGGCAAGCTCTCGCGCCTCGTCGAGGTTCGCCACCAGGACGTCAGCGGAGCGCAGGTCCGGCACCAGGCCAGACCGCATCAGGTGGGCCAGATCAGGCGCCCCCAGCCCCACGTGCCGCAAGCGCCATGGCTGCCCGGCAGGCGGACGGAATCGCGGTTTGTCGAAGTGGAACAGGTCCTCGTGCGCGGCCGCCAGGGTCAACGAATCGAGCCGGGCGACGGCGGGGGTCTCCCCGAACCGTGCGACCACCTCGTTGTCCAGTGGGCTGAGACCGGTGATCTCGACCGCCCGGAGGTTGTCCCACCGGTCCATGGTCTCGGCCAGTGCGGCCAGCCGACGGGCTCCGGGCCCGAACCAGCCCAGGTCGAGGTGGGTGACGCCGTGCGCTTCCGCGTGGGAGTCCGGCAGCGCGATGCGGGTGGTGCCGGCGTGGCCGGACCGGAATCCGAGGGACCGGACCAGCCGCCACGCGGGCTTGCTGAAACCGGCGTCCAGCGCGGCAAGCCAGGACCAGGGCGCCTCGCGAACCGGATCAGGCCATGCGGCCAGTCGTTGCCCGGCGTGCGAGACCAGGTCCTCGGGACTGCCGGCGCGACTGAGCGCGGCGCAGAGAGCGCGGAATGCGAGCTTGCTCGGCGGGCCACCCAGTATGCGCTCGACCTCAGCGCGATAGTCGATCACAAGGGTCAACGTAGCGGTGCGGCGGCGGGTGGGACCAGCCACGCTCTGCTTGACGCAAACCTGGTGAAGGCCGTCTGAAACCCGGTGTTCCCGCTCTTACCTCGCGACTCGGCCGGACCGCTACGTCTGGAAAGGACCGCGCGGAGGTGCCGGTTGTGACAAGGGGTGCCCGTTGATCGCTGTCACAAACCCGTGCGCTGCCTTGTCCTTGCTGGCGACCTGACCAGAGGACTGCCGAGACGAGGTTCAACGATGGGCACCAGCCGCGCCATCGACACGGTGGACGATCTTCGCCGCCACCTGCAGTGGGCGATCGAGCTCGAGCATTCGACGATTCCGCCGTATCTGTGCGCGCTGTACTCGTTGGATCCCGCGCGCAATGCCGACGCCATCCAGGTGGTCGGCAGTGTGTTCGCCGAGGAGATGTTGCATCTGGGCCTGGCCGCGAACCTGCTCAACGCCGTGGGCGGAACGCCGAAGGTCGACACACCGGAGCTGCTGCCGGCCTACCCGCACCCACTCCCCCACGGCGACAAGTCCCTGCACGTCAACCTGCTCCCGTTCGGTCCGGAGGCGCTGGAGCTGTTCCTGCGCATCGAGAAGCCCGAGTCGGCCGGCGCACCACCGCTGCGGCGGTTTCGTCGGAATATTCATGCTCCTGTGGTCCGTAGAACGGC
>CBIMJO010000002.1:0-28470 GCA_966244135.1 uncultured Actinocrispum sp.
CGACAGGGGGTTGGGGTACCCGGGTCCGGGTGTCGGCCAGGGGAAGCGCATCTCCAACACCAGCCTGAGCGCGGCGAACGCCGCACCCTATTACGTCATCGGCTGCATCGCGCCGGGCTTCACCGGTGTGTGCGGCTATGCCGAGCCACTGACGAGTGGGAACCTCGCCGACCCGTTCTACCTCAACATCGAATCGTTCTACTGGTACGGCTTCTGAGTCACGGCGTCCGGGGTGCCTTCACGGCGGGAGGCACCCCGGGCCTCACCGTGCCGATATCGCACTGGACTGACCCGGCACGGCCGCGGGCGTGGCCGATCCTGGGCTCGTTCCTGCGCTCGTTCTCCTGGGGTGATGCCCGCGCGCTGGAGTCGGTCGCCCGCGGGTTTCTGGCCCGGCTGGCCGCGGTCGCTCCGGTCTTGCCCGGTGCGGAGGAGATCGCCTACTTGGACGTGGATTCGTTACTGCGCGGACGTTCGACACGGCCAAGCAGGGTGCCGGGTTCGGGCATGCGAAAGTCGGCGGCCGCCCGGGGCGGCGCCAGCCTGATCACCGAGGCCGTCACCACCGCCCGCCGCGCCGGCTGCACCGGGCAGATCCTGGTCCGCGCGGACTCCGCGCACTACGGCGGCGCGGTGACCACCGCCTGCCGCCGGGCCGGCACCCAGTTCTCGATCACCGTGCGAGCCGATGTGAAAATCCAGGCCGCGATCGCGGCCATCCCCGAGACCGCGTGGATCCCGATCCGCTACCCCCGCGGGATCGTCGATCCCCAGACCGGACAGTGGATCTCCGATGCCGAGGTCGCCGAGACCGGCTACACCGCCTTCGCCACCACCCCGGACAAGGTCACCGCCCGGCTGATCGTGCGCCGGGTCAAAGACCTCAACCCCGACCACCAGGACGGACTGTTCCCGGTCTGGCGCTATCACGCGTTCTTCACCGACACCGCACTGTCCACTATGGACGCCGACCGGACGCACCGCCACCACGCCATCATCGAACAGGTCTTCGCCGACCTGATCGACGGACCGCTGGCGCACCTGCCCTCGGGCACGTTCGCCGCCAACGCCGCCTGGCTGACCTGCGCGGCCATCGCCCACAACCTGCTGCGCGCCGCCGGCACCCTGACCAGCCGGACACACGCGGTGGCCCACGCGGCGACCCTGCGCCGACAGGTCATCAACGTCCCCGCACGCACCGCCCACCGAGCCCGCCAGGTGATCCTGCACCTGCCAGCACACTGGCCCTGGCAGAACGCCTGGCACGGCCTGTTCGTGGCCAGCCACGCCCCACCCACACCAACCTGACCGACCCTCTCTCCGTCCGCGCCCGCGAGGGCCCGCAACCAAGACAGACATGGAAAAGCTGGGCAGGCCAGCAGATCACACACGTCACCAGCCGAATCAGCCAGGGCAGGTTCGACGGTGGACGGGCGGGGTGGCGTCCTTCGCCGGGTTCGTGCTGTCGAACGAGGGTGTGATCACCTACGGCATCGCGCCGCTGATCCCGTTTCTGTTCCTCTTCGGCGTGCTGGCGGTGCGCTACCTGCCGCCGCCACGGTAGCGGTCCCGGCGCTGTTCGCCGTGGCAACGATCGCGTTGCGGTACTCCGCTTTCGAGGCGCCGGATCTGTTGCTGTCGTTGGTGCCGCTGTAGCCGGTCGTGTGGGTGCTGCACCGGGTGCGCTCGTCGGGCGGCCAATGGCGGCTTCGGTCGGTCTTGATCACGTGGACGGCGCTGCACGTGTGGCTGGAGCTCGCCAGCAACCCGCTGATCCGGTTGCTCGGTAACGAATACGCCGACTTGCAGGAGTTGGAACTGTTGCAGCCGCTCGACCTCAACGAGGACTACGCGGTTTTCGCTGCTGCTGCGGCTGTTCTGCTGCTGCCGTCCTCTCTGTGGTGGCGGTACGCGTCCGCCCAGCACGCGGCGACCGGCCTGGGCACCTGGCAGCGGCCGGTGAAACTGGCCCGCTCGGTGACCCGGGGCTGTTGTTCCTGATGCTCGCGTTCGGCGTGGAGGTCTTCAACTTCGGCTGGCGTTTCGGCGCCCCACCGGCGATTATCCCGGTGGTGATCGAGGGCTACGAGCACTGGAAGAACCGGCGAAGCAACCCGAGCGGCAACCGGTTTCTCGTCTGGTTGCACACCACAGCACTCCGGATCCTTCGGTCCCGCACCACCGATCGCTTGTGGACCGGCGCGTTTACTGCCGGTCGTGCCGCCCTGACACTGCCCGCTTTGATCGTGTTGGCCGCAGCCTCCTTCGCCGTCCCGTTGCTCAACGCCTACGAGGCGACCGCCGATCCACCGACGGTGTTCCCGATAAGCAGACGGTCGTCGAAGTGCGTGGACATGATGGTCGTGCTGACATCAGACTTTGGCGTCGGCCCGGATCTCGACCGCATGGTCGAACAGGAAGCCGACAAGCTCCGCGGCGACAACATCCTGTCGGTCGAACAGTACGACTTCGTCAAGCGCCTGCGCACCGTCACCAAGGACCGCTTCTCCGGCCCGGACACCGGAACGGCCGAACGCGGCTGGTCCTACGAGTACGTCCAACGAGTCGCCGGGAAATGTTGCAACGCCTGGTATCCCAACTGACAACCCGTCAGCTGCCACCCGGTGTGTGAAAGTTTCAGACCGGCCCGAGATCGTCGAGCGGCGTCCGTCCGGACGGCACATGCTGTCACTTCTCGTCCGGATCGCACCTGGAGAGGGCTCGCCGCGCGGCTGAGACGTTCGGCACTTTGTTGACGGCCGTCGGCAACATGCCTATCTTCGCCGCTGCGGGAATCCATGGCCGGAGGTCGACGATGACTGGAATCAGAACGGCACTCGTGACACTTGTCAGCACGCTGATGATCGCCCTCACCGGGGTGGTGTTCGCGCCTCAGGCGTCCGCGGCGGCACTGGTGGAGGTGACCGGGTTCGGCAACAACCCGGGCGGGATGCGCATGCACATCTACGTACCGGACTCCCGGCCCGCCAAACCGGCGATCGTGGTCGCCATGCACGGTTGCGGCGGCTCGGGTCCCGGTTTCTACTCGGGCAGCCAGTTCGCCTCGCTCGCCGACCGGTACGGGTTCATCGTCATCTACCCCAGCGCCCAGCAGCAGGCGGGGTTCGGCAACTGCTTCGACACTTGGTCCGAGGCGGCCAAGCACCGCGGCGGGGGCAGCGATCCGGTGTCGATCGTGTCGATGGTGACCTATGCCGAGCAGCATTACGGCGGCGACCCGAACCGGGTGTTCGCCACCGGATCGTCCTCCGGCGGCATGATGACCAACGAGATGCTCGCCCTCTACCCGGACGTGTTCAAGGCGGGCGCGGCATTCATGGGCGTGCCCTTCAACTGCTTCGCCAACGCTGCGGACTACCCGCCGGGGAGCAGCAAGTGCACCGGCGGAAGCATGAACCGGACCCCGCAGCAGTGGGGCGACGCGGTCCGCCAGGCGTATCCCGGCTACACCGGTCCTCGCCCACGGGTTCAGCTGTGGCATGGCACGGCCGACACGCTCGTGCCGTACTCGCTGTTGCAGGAGGAGATCGAGCAGTGGACCAACGTGTTCGGCCTGAGCCAGACACCGACGTCCACCGACACCCCGCAGTCCGGCTGGAACCGCCGTCGCTACGCGGATGCCTCCGGCACCGTTCTGGTGGAGGCGTACAGCATCCAAGGAGCCGGGCACAGCCTGCCGGCGGCCGGCATGGCCGCGTACGCCATCGCGTTCTTCGGCCTGGACGGCTCCAGCACCCCGCCGCCCCAGCCGGGCTCGTGCACCGCCGCGGTCACGGTGAACCCCTGGAACACCGGCCTGACCGAGAGCATCACCATCACCAACACCGGCACCACCCCGGTCAACGGCTGGTCCTTGGTGTTCACCCTGCCCAGTGGGCAGACCATCACATCCGGCTGGAACGCCACCTACTCGCCGTCCTCGGGGCAGGTGACGGCGCGCAACGTCACGTTCAACTCCACGATCGCGCCGAACAGTTCGGTCACCATCGGCTTCCAAGCGAGCCACACCGGGGACACCGCCACACCGAACTCCTTCGCCCTCAACGGAATGTCCTGCGCCTAGGGTGACTGGTCTGTCCGAAGTGGACACTCATCCACGGCAGACGCCGGGATGAAGGCGTGGGTCTACTCGCTCCTGAGCGAGCGGGTCGGATCGCACGGCGACGCGTTCTGGCGCGAAGAGCTCCCGCTGATGGTGGCGTGGGCGTTTGGACGATGAAGAAAGTTGGCCGATTGGTCGGGGCACCCGCGCAACGCACTGTCCTCGGCATGAGCGTGTGTCCTTTGTGATCGCTCGTGAGGCGGCCTCTTCGCGGCAGGCCTTCGGTTTTGCTCGTTGTCAAGCGGCAGCGGGTTGAGCGCCCCGCAACCTCCGTCTACCGTGGCCCCACGAGGACACCGCACGCCTCACGGGCGGGCAACTCTCGCCAGGGCAGTGCGGTGCCACGTACACCCGCTACATAATGGGCCTCTGCCGGTACGGTCTACTGTGGACGAAACGCCATCATCGGCACCGCAGCGGGTGCCCTGGCACGACGGCATCGGCATATCGGCTGCGTGGCCTCGGTTTGTCATGGTGGCCGGGCAACTTCGACCGGGACGTCATCGATGACGTCTATCGCCTCCCGGAGGCGTTCGCCGCGGCCGTCCAACTCGCGCGTCGTGAAGGTGTCGTCAGCGGTGGCGCGGCGGGTGCGTTCGTCGCAGCGGCGGTCGCGGAGGTGGCCAGGCTGGACGCCACCAAGGCGGTCGTGGCGGTGATCGCCGATCGGGGGGGGGGGACCGCTATCTCCGGCAGTTCTACGACCCGGCGTGGCGACGAGTGGCCGACGTCGACATGGTGCTGAGGCCACGGGAATGGGAACGCCGCTGCCTTGATCTACAACCACTGCCGGACACCTGGCGCGCGAGATGATGTTTCTACTCATCGGGTGAGCCCACGGGGCAGCCGTGCCCTGGAAGAACTCGGCATCGACTTCGACCATCGCCGGGCTCCACAACCAGGCCAAAGCCGAAGGACGGCGACTCTCCCCAGAGGAAAAGGCGCTGATCACCTCGCTGCGCCGCCGCACCTTCAAGATGTGGGAAGACGAGGTGGCCCGCTGCGCCGCCGGGGAAACCCCAAGCTTTCACGTGCGACCAAGTGCGGCCGACAGCCGTGGCTGACTCCCATCATGGGATGGTCTCGGCGGGGCAGGAGGTGCCGGGTGGCGGTGTCCGCAGGCTGATGAGGTAGGTGTCGACCAAGGATCGGGCGCATGTGCTGTGTTGGTAGGCGATGTGGCCCGATCCCAGGTAGGTCAGGACAGTGGCGTTGTCGATGTGCCATGCGACGTCCAGGGCGCCGAGGTAGGAGGTTGCGGGGTCGTGCAGGCTGTTGGCCATGAGGATCGGCGGTGTGCCGTGGATGCGCTGCACCCGCGGTGGATTCGGGACCATGCCGTCGCGGCCGAGACAACTGGTGATCATGTGCCATGCGAGAGCGGACACGTGCATGTGCGGGGCGGCCAGTTCCAGTGCCTGGTGCAGTTCGGCGAGCTGCTGTGCGGCATGGATGTCAGCAGGGTAGTCCGAGCAGAACGCCGCGGGTGCGTAGTACGGGACGAGGTTCGAAGTGGTCAGGCTCGGCGCACGAGCGGCCGGATGGTCGGCTGTGGAAAGGAAGTCGGCCAGGCCGGCCCAGTCGGGGGTGCCGAAAAATTCCTGTGTGGAGCTGAGCAAGTCCAAAGAGGACAGGTGATTCGTCGGGTTCCGCGGGTCGGGCAGCGTGCCGGCTTGGGCTCGCGCGTAAAGCCCGTCGAACACGGTGGCGACGTCTTGGCCGTGTAGCGCGCATCGGGTACTTGTGTTGCACCACTGGATGAACTGGTTGAACAGGTCCTCGACGGACGCGGTCGAGACGGTCAGGAGAGTGCGGGCCGAGCGCATGTGGTCGATGGTGCTGTCGAGGACCAGGGCGCGGATGTGGTCGCCGTACCGAGCGGCGTACTGAGCGGCTTGTAGCGTGCCGTAGGACACGGCGAGCAGGCTCAGGCGTGGTTCGGCGAGTCCTTGGCGGATCGCGTCGATGTCGTGGGTGACGCTGAGGCTGTCGACATGGTCGTAGAGCGGCCCGGTGATCGTCCGGCAGTTCGCTTCGAGACGTCTGTTGTACACGGTCAGCGCATCGAACCCGGCTGCCCGCGTCGGGTCGGCGGTGGGCCGCTCGCTGACAACGGTGCTGTCGCAGAGGACGGGGTCGCTGCGGTGGGAGCCCCGTGGGTCATAGCTGACGACATCGAACCGGCTGCGGAGGGCCGCTGAGATCCCGGTACCGGCCAGCACGAAGTCGACGCCTGAGCCGCCCGGACCGCCGGGTACGAGCAGCAGGGAGCCGATCCGGTGCGCGGAATCCGTGGCGGTGCGTCGGGCCAGGGCGATCGTGGCGGTGGCGCCATCTGGGTGTGCCCAGTCGATGGGGACGGTGAGCGTCGCACAGTCCGCGGTGGTGTCGGTGGGACAGGGCTGCCAGGCGATGCCAGGGGCAGGTGTGGGGACCGCGTCGGCTGGTTGGGCGGTGACCGTGACCATCGTGACGAGAGCCGCGACCGCGGCTGTCAAGGTGTTCATGTCTGACGAGTAGCGCCGGAGTGACGCTGTGGTTCAGTTCGACGACGTCGACCGATGCGGTGAACTTCGGGCCTGGTTGCTCGCAACTGTCTGGGTGATGGAGGCGATGCGGGGCGAAGCCGCGGACGTGGTGTTGTTGCGCCGGGTGGCGGATGGCGACAGCGCCGCGTTGAGCGTGCTCTACAGCCGTCACGGTGAGGCGTTGTTCCGGTATCTCGTACGGCTGTGCGGGGACCGGATGCGGGCCGAGGAGGTCCTGCAGGACACGCTGCTGGCGGTGTGGCGCGGCGCGGACACCTATCAGGGGCGTGCGGGCGTGCGGTCTTGGCTGTTCGGGATCGCGCGAAGACAGGCGTACCAGCATCTGCGGCTGCGGGACGCGCCGACTCCGGCCGAGTTGCCGGAGGCGCCGGATCCGGCGGTGGGGCCGGAGGAACTGGCGATCCTGTCGATGGGCGCCACCCCCGTCGCCGAAGCGGTGACCCGGCTGCCCACGCGCCACCGCGAGGTGGTCGCACTGGCCCTGGTCGCCGGGCTGCCGCTGGCGGAAGTCGCGGAGGTGCTGGGTGTGCCGGTCGGCACCGTGAAAAGCCGGTTGTACCACGCCAGGGCGGCGCTGGTGCGGGCATTGAGCGTGACGGAGAGGCAGTGATGCGGGAGTCCGAGGTTCGACAGCGCCTGGCCGAGTACGCGGCGGGCACCCTCCCGGCCGGCCCGCGCGGCGCGGTCGCCGCGCATCTGGCGGGCTGCGGGGCCTGCCGGACCGAGTTGGCCGGTTGGCATGCCATGGCCGGGGGCCATGAGCAGCCGCCCGGGCCGGAGATCGTGCGGGACCCGCTGCTAGGAAGCGTGTTGTCCCCGGCCGACCCGCTGGTGGCGACGGGACGTCGGTGGCGGCATCCGTTGCGGCTGCTACGCGCGCAGGCACGGGTGATACCGGCCGTCGTCTGGGCGGCGTCCGCCGCGGTCATCGTGGGCAGCGTGATGCTTGCTTGGCGTGCCGCCGCGGGCTCGGCCGGCCTGGTCCTGGCCGTGGTCGCCCCGATCGTGGCGGCGTTGACCATCGCGGGCACGTGCGGTCACGACCGGGACATGGCCGTCGAGATCTGCGCGGCGACACCAACCAGCCCGCGGCTGGTGGTGCTGGCCCGGTTGACCCTGGTCCTGGGCGGGGACGTGGCATTGGCCCTGACCGCGTCCGCGGTGCTGTGGCTGTTGAGGGTCCCCGACGGGGATCTGGTGGCATTGATCGGCGCCTGGTTGGGGCCTGTGGCGCTGCTGTCCGGTCTGGCGCTGCTGGCCGCGGTGCTGGTGGGAGCCGAGGTGGCCGCCGGGGTGGCGACCGCGGTGTGGCTGGCGCGGCTGGTCGCCGGTGGCTGGCTGGGGGTTCCGGCCGCCTGGCTGGCCCCGCTCCAGGCGATCTGGACCACCAACCCGGGCACGGTGGCGGCCGCGGCGCTCCTGCTCGCCACGGCCGGCCTGCTCGCCGGCCGACGTGAACCCGTGCTCCGTCGCCGCGCTACGTCATGAACATGAAATCCGTACAGCTGTGCTGGCGGGAAGCACGCCAGGTCGGCCCGGCCACATTGCTGGCGCCTGCGCTGCTGACTGCCGTCGTCGCTGGCGGCGCCGCATTGAACGGCGGTGCCCTCGCCAAGCCGTTGCTGTTCGCCGTCGAAATGGGTGTCCCCCTAGCTGCCGGGATCAGCACGGCCGCGCTGCTCGCCCGCCATCCGGCCGTGGAGCTACACCTCACTCTGCCCACCCGCTACCGGACGGTGCTGCTGTGTCGGGGCGCGGCGATCAGTGTCGCGGCCGGCCTGGCGGCGGCCGGCTCGTGGCCGCTGCTACCTCGCACCCATGGCGCGTTGCTCGGGCAGCTGACCTGGTTGGCGCCGCTGTGCCTGCTGGTCAGTCTCGGCCTGTTCGCCGCCGCCGTGCTGCGCTTCCCGGCCGGCGCCACCGCCGTGGTCGTGGCGCCGTGGCTGCTGGAACTGGTGCTACCCGGACGAATCCCCAGCGTGGTCAACCTGTTCGCCACCAGCATGGGCGGCGATGACTGGATGGCCAACCGGCTGACGCTGATCGCGGCCAGCCTGCCGCTGGCCCTCACCGGCTGGCTGGTACTCGCTCGTACCGAACGGCTGCTGGACAGGGGAGCCGAATGACCGCCACCCTGCGCTACGAGCTACACATGCAACTGCGCCGCCCGGCGTTGTGGACGGTATCCGCGATCACCCTGGTCCTGGTGGTGCTGGCACTCGTCCCGGACACGGTCGGCGACCTGCTGCACGCGCCGGCCCGAACGGCCATGGTCCGGGTCACGGTCTTCTGCGACGTACCGATGCCGATCGGGTACGCGTTCCTCCTCGCCGACCGGCTCGTCCGTGACGACCACCTCGATGTCGCCGCCCTGCTGGACGCCACGCCGGCCAGCCGGTGGCGACGGCTGGTGGGCAAGTACCTCGGCGGCGTCATCGCCACCGCCCTGCCCATGGCCCTGGTCCACGTCGGGTTCGCGATCACGCACGTCGTGGCCAACTCGTCCCCGGCCGCGTTGGCCTGGGCGGCGGCCACGTTCGGCGCCATCACCCTGCCCGCGCTGTTGTTCGTCGGCGCCGCGGCCCTGGCGTGCCCGCTGGTCGCCCCGTTGGCGGTGTTCCGCGTCCTGTTCCTCGGCTACTGGCTCTGGTCCAGCTACCTCGTGCCACCACAACTGGTGCCCACGCTGAACCAGACCGTTCTCGGCCCCGTGGGCGGTTACGCCATCCAGGTCTTCTTCGGCTACCACGGCCCCCACGCCGGCGGAACCACCAGTTGGGCCGGCCCGGTACCCGGCGCCCTCCTCAACGCCCTCCGCCCCACACCCACGACGGCCACCGCCTGCCTGTCCGTCGTCACCCTGCTCGTCCTCGCCGCGCTCGTCCTGGCCGCCGGACATCTCCTGCGCGAGCGCCGAACCCGATAGGAAAACCGCCGATGCGTATCGCGATCTCCCATCTCACCAAGACGTTCCGCGGCGTACGCGCCCTGGACGACGTGACCCTCGGCATCGACACCGGCATGTTCGGCCTGCTCGGCGCGAACGGAGCGGGCAAGAGCACCCTCATGCGGATCCTCGCCGGGCTGCTGCGCCCCACCACCGGACGCGTCCAGATCGGCGATCACGACCCGGCCACCCCCGACGGTCGCCGTGCCGTCGCCCGGATGCTCGGCTACCTGCCCCAGGACCTCGGCGTCTACCCCGACCTGACCGCCCGCCAGTTCCTCGACTACATCGCGCTGCTCAAGGAGATCGACAACACCGCCGTCCGCCGGCGCCGGGTCGGCGAACTCCTCGACGTCGTCGGCCTCACCAGCGACGCTGACCGCAAACTCAAGACGTACTCCGGCGGGATGCGCCGCCGGGTCGGCATCGCCCAGGCGCTGCTGGCCGACCCCGAACTCCTCGTCGTCGACGAACCCACGGCCGGACTCGACCCCGAAGAACGCGTTCGGTTCCGTCGCCTGCTCACCCAACTCGCCGGACACCGCACTGTCATCCTCTCCACCCACATCATCGACGACATCGCCCAAACCTGCCGCGAACTCGCCGTGCTCACCAGCGGACGGCTCACCTTCCACGGCGCCGTCGACGACCTGACCGCCCACGCCGCGGGCCTGGTGTGGACGGTCACCACCAGCGGGTCACCCCCCGACGGCACCATCGTCTCGGCCGTACCCCATCCCGACGGCACCCGCTACCGCCTCCTCACGCCACAACCACCCATGGCGGCCCACCCTGCCGTCCCCACCCTTGAGGACGGCTACCTCGCCCTCACCGCCTTGCGGTCGACGATTCCAGCTGGATGACCACGATCAGCCCGGTGACGAGCAGGACCAACGCGAGCCCGGTGAACCCGGCGACGTTACGCATGGTGGCCAACGGGTCGTCGCCGATGCGTGCTACCCCCAGCAGCGCGATCGAGACGACCACCAGGACCACCACCTGGACGACTCGAAGTCGTCGCAACGGGTAAGTCGCGCGCTCCGGGTCGCCGAACGGACTGCGGGTACTCGACGCGACGAGGCCCGCGGCGGCGACGGCGAGGATGAGCGGGAGCAAGGCCGCGAACTCGCCCGTGGTCTCGGTCCAGGGTTTGGCCGCACGCAAGAGGACAGCGGTGGCCGCGACCAGGAGGGGCACGAGCGGGACGCGGCGGCTGCGCAGGTGCAGGTGGATGAGCCGGTTCACGGGATGTCCTGCCCGGCGCGGGTCGCTGTCAGGTGGGTGGACAGCCACGTGGTGCGGGCTTCGGGCGGGAGACCGGCGAACCGTGTACCGCTCGAAAAGTCATCGTTGCAACTCAAGCGGCGTATCGGTATTCGTTGACAGGTCCATTGAGGACGTTGGTGTGTAGCGGCATGACTGTGTTGGTCGTGTCTGCGTTGGCCAGCTGTTGATCGGCCTCGGGTGGCCGTTGCTGGCGGGATTGGTGAGGCTGGTGCTGGTCGTAGTGTCGCTGATATTCGGCGAGGACTGCTCGGGCGTGTGCCGCGTTGAGGATCAGAACGTGGTCGCCGAGCTCGGTGCGGAGGGTTCTGATGACCCGTTCGCAGTGTGCGTTCGTGCGCGGCGCTTGGGGTGCGGGTGCGCTGATCAGGACGTCCATGTCGTCGGCTTGGAAGACGGCGTCGAATGCCGTGGAGTACGTTCCGTCTCGGTCGCGTAGCAGGAACCGGAATGAGTGTGTGTCGAGCGTCGCGGTGAGGTTGCGGGCTTGATGTGAACACGGCTCGGCGTGCGTCGTCGTGGGTGGCCCAGAACCTGGTTCCGATCTCGGTCTTGAGGGTGGCGAAGAACGACTCCACGACCGCGTTGTCGTAGCACGAACCGACTCGTCCCATCGACGGCCGCACACTCGCCGAGGTGAGCACGGCGCGGAACTCGGCCGAGGTGTACTGCTTGGGTTCAACCGGTCGGAGTAGAAAATGACTCCGGGTCGCTGCCGCGGCCATCCAGAGCGACGACCCGCACGAGGATGGCGATACACGAAACAAGTGACGAGGACTCCGCGTTGGAACAGCCCTGGCGCCGAACGGTGCCAGGGCTGTCTGCGGTTCTCGGACCCCGTGTGAACCGCTACTGCTTGATAGGAATCGGCTTCTGTCTCATCGACACCACCTCCCACAGGGAGTGTTCCATCAACCGCGCGTTCAGGTTCGCACATACACGGCCGGCCGGCATCGGCCCAGGGGAGCGGACCGGGCGCGCGATTTGGTCCCCGCAAACGCAAGCGAGGAGCTGCTTCGGTGGTGGAGTATGGGGGATGGCACGTCGAGCCGGGTTCGTCTGCGCGACCACACCCTCGCCGTTCTTCGCGGTCGGAGCGTCCTATTGGGATTTCCGCCAGACCGGCGACGACGAGGTGCGCGATCTCCTGCGCGCCGCGCGCTCTCGTCCCCACCGGCGGGAACGTGACGATGTGGCGGTCCTGCGTGCGGCGGCTCTGCCCACTGTGGACGGCGTTCCGTCCGATGACGTGCTCTTCGACCTGGTGGGCAACGCGCGGTTCGTGCTGATCGGCGAGGCTTCCCATGGGACACACGAGTTCTACGCGGCCCGCGCGGCCATGACCCGTCGGCTGGTCCAGGAGAAGGGGTTCTGCGCGGCCGCCGTCGAAGCGGACTGGCCGGACGCCTACCGGGTCAACCGCTACGTGCGGGGACCGAGCAAGGACATGACCGCCGAGCAGGCGTTGCGCGGGTTCGAACGGTTCCCGGCCTGGATGTGGCGTAACTCGGATGTGCTGGATTTTGTTGGCTGGCTGAGGGAGCACAACGACGACATCCACGACGAGCGCCACCGCGCCGGGTTCTACGGGCTGGACTTGTACAGCATGCACAAGTCCGTCGCAGAGGTGATCTCCTATTTGGACAAGGTCGATCCACCGGCCGCGGCGCGGGCGCGGGAGCGGTACGCGTGCTTCGACCACGCCGGGGGAGATGGCCGGAACTACGGTCTGGCAGCGGCGTTCGGCGCGGGGGAGTCGTGCGAACGGGCGGCGCTGGAGCAGCTTGCCGAGATCCAGCGGCATGCCCTGGACCACGCCCGCCGCGATGGCCTGATCGCCGAGGACGAGCTGTTCCACACCGAGCAGAACGCCCGGCTGGTCCAGAACACGGAACGCTATTACCGGACGATGTTCAGCGGTCGCGCCGTCTCGTGGAACCTGCGCGACCAGCACATGACCGACACATTGGACGCACTCGCCGCGCATCTCGGCCGGCAGCGCGGTGAACCAGCGAAGATCGTGGTCTGGGCCCACAACTCGCACATCGGCGACGCCCGCGCGACCGAGATGGCCACCCGCGGTGAGGTCACTATCGGCCAGCTCATGCGCGAACGGCATCCCGGCCTGTGCAAGCTCATCGGATTCACCACACACACCGGGACAGTGACCGCCGCCAGTGATTGGGGTGCGCCGGTGGAACGCAAACAGCTCCAGCCGGGCCCGGACGGGAGCGTCGAGCGGCTGTGCCACGACGTGGGTGAACAGCACTTCCTGGTGAACTTCGGCCTGTCCCCATCGGCCGCCGACGTGCTCGGTTCGGCGCGGCTGGAACGTGCGGTCGGCGTCGTCTACCGACCGGACACCGAACAGCAGAGCCACTACTTCCGGTCCCGCGCATCGAGCCAGTTCGACGCCTTGATCCACATCGACCAGACCCGGGCGCTGGAACCACTCGAACGCACAGCCCAGTGGGAGACCGGCGAACCGCCGGAAACCTACCCGCACGCCGTATGACTCCACCAGCCATGACGGGGTGGTCCGACGTGGGGGACTTTGATCGGCTGCTGCCAACCGGGCGAGACAAGGCCATCGGCGTGTGGCCAGGGCACGGTTCGCTCACACTGACCCGTTCCAGAGTGGGAGTTCGAAGCCGTCCTGGCATTTCGAACGTGGCTTGGTGGCCTCGACGGCGCTGCCGGTCTCGACGTGCCGGGCGGCAATGTGGTGTGCCGCGACTGCCCGTGCTGCGGTAGGCGCGGCACGCAAGTTGGCGTGGCGTCTGGCCTCGATCCCAGAGCGAACAGCAGCGCGATGCCAACCGTGCGGGCCTGGGAGGAAGATGTCACTTGTGCATCGTGTGTCCGCGGAGGCACTGATCTGCTGGCACGACGTGTTCATGATCGGCTGCTGTCCTCGCACCACCGCTCCTGGTCCTGCGCCTGGGGACCGAGCCCCTGGGCTTGCTGAGGTAGGCGCGAGTGGTCGCTGCACGTCCGGCGGCATGGTGGTTGTCGTTGATATGTCGAGGGGTTGTTTGGTCGGTTAGGCCATCGGGGTGGCTTCGTCTTTGGTTGGCGTCATGTGGGAGCGGTGTTTGTTGTCTCCGAGGTGCTTCGGTGGACTGGAGGGTGGTTGTGGTGGTGGACGAGGTGGTCGGACCTGATGGCGGTGTCGTTCTATGGTCGAGGACTTCTCGTCGGCAGGCGCGGTCGGTGCGGGTGCGCGGAAGGGCGGGTTGAGGTTTGCGTTTATGGGCGGACGTCGACGGCGGGGTTTCAGGATCCGGTCTCGTCGTGTGTCGTGGCGTGATCGGCCGCAGGCTCGAGCGTTGTTGGAGGCTGTGGCGGATCCTGGTCGTGGGTTTGATGCGATTGTGGTGGGGGAGTGTGTTTTCGCTCCGTCCTGAGTGGACGAGTCGGCTGATAGCTCGGCGCAAGGCCGGTGCAGGGCCGTCAACCGTTGGTCCTGGACGTAGGCGATGCCTTTGTGGCCAGAGTGCACGGTGCAGTTCTGGGGGAAGGCGCTCGCAGCGCAGTGGGGTTAGCGATGATCGCGGGATGCTCCGCGTAGGTTGTGACCTGTTGCTGGCGGTATCACAGTGCCGCGAGCCTGAGGTGCCACCGCGGTCTTCGGGGAGCGGTGATCGTCCGGTGGCGTTCGGCCTGTCAGGTGCGGTCGTGGAGAGTGATCTGGTAGCCGTCGGGGTCGGCGAAGGTGAACGTCCGGCCGAAGGGTCCATCGATCGGCGCGGAGACAATGGTGTGGCCGTCGGCCACGAGAGCATCGTGAATGGCCTGGACGTCTGTGGCGTGCAGCCAGATCGCGGCACCGATGCCGGGCTGAACAGCGGACGCGAGATCGGTGCCGGGAATGATGTCGCGGAGTGCGAACGCGATCGGCTTCGTTTCGAAGACGACGGCGTGTGGAGGTCCGGTCTGCGAGCGGACGAGGCCGAGGTACTGCTCGTAAAACGCCTGCGAAGCGTCGAGGTCGCGGGCCTGGAGCGAGATGAAGTCGGGGCCGGTGGCGGGCATGGTGATGCTCCTTCGTTACGTGTCAGTCTTCTGACACGGGTCAATCTATGTCAGAATACTGACATGAGTCAAGACGGTGTCGACCTGGAGACGTCACTGGGCTACCTGTTGAAGGAGGCGTCGAGCGCGCTCCGCGTAGCCATGGAGGAGGTGCTGCGGCCGCTCGGGATGAGCGTGACGCACTACTCCTGCCTCGAGCTGCTGGCTCAGCGACCGGGCTTGTCGAACTCCGAGCTCGCGCGGGGCGCGTTCGTGACCCGGCAGACGATGAACGTGCTGCTCCAGGCCCTGGAACGAGAGGGCTACGTGACCAGGCCCGCGGAGGCACCCGTCGGAAAGGTTCTTCCCACGCGGCTCACGCCTCGCGGACGACGGAGCCTCGAGAAGGCGACCGTAGCGGTCCGGTCCGTCGAGGTCAGAATGCTGTCCGGCATGACCGAGACCGAGCAGTCAGGCGCGTTCCGGATCCTGCGGAGGATGATCCATTCCCTGCGCGATGGCAACGACGGTGCATAGCTCGTTCCCCGGCGCACGTCTCGCCGCGCCCGGATGAGAGTGCAGCCGAGCATGAAAATCCGTGCGGACGGACCTCGGAAACCGACAGACCTCGACTACACCCTCTTCCGCGAAGAGCCTGATTTTGGACGACGTCCGCTTCTGCCGATGCGCGGAGGTTCGCTCGGTCGCCGGCGCCCGTGGATCTTCTCCGCACCCAGTACCCGCCCGGAGCACCAGCGGACTCGGTCGCGGCGAGCGAGCCGAGCAGAGCCAGGTTCCCCGCGTGGTACACGACCAGTCTTGAGCGCGCTCGCCACGCCGTCCTGGTCGCCTCGAGCCGTGTGCACCTCGGCGTGCACCGGGCCACCGACGTCACCGCTGCGGCAGCAATGGGCGCCAACCTGTGCCTTGACCGCGATCACGAGGGACTGGCGGGCTCCCATAGAGCGGTCTGGTGGTCAGGGAGAGTTGTTGCCGGGGAAGGTGACCCGGACGGCGGTGCCCCGCCCTGGCGCCGAGGTGACGCCGACCGTGCCGCCGTGTGCGGTCACGACCGCCTCGACGATGGCCAGGCCCAGATCCGATGAGGCACTGCTGTCGCGGCGGCGGCTGGAGTCGGTGCGGTAGAAGCGCTCGAAGACGTGCGGCAGGTGCTCCGGCGCGATCCCGTCACCGCCGTCGTGTACCGCGATCGCCACTTGCCCGTCCTGGGAGCTGACGGTGACCGTGACCGGCGTGCCGAGCCGGGCGTGCTGCACCGCGTTCCCGACGAGGTTGCGCAGCACCTGCTGGATGCGCGGGCCGTCCCCGTCGACGACCGCTTCCGCCGTTCCTCGCAGGGTGATGGCTCGGTCGACGCTGACTACCGCTGGCCGGCGTCTTCGTGTCCGACCCGGTGCCGGCCGATCACGCGACCTGGCACGGCACGATCCACAACGTGGTGGGCACGATCAGCTCCGCGGCCCTCATCGCCGCCTGTTTCGTGGCCGCCCGCTGGCAGGCCACCACGCTCTGGCGCTGGTACTCCATCGCGGTCGGTCTCGCCATGCCGTTGACCTTCATCGTCGCCCTCGCGGCGACCGACACCCTCGGCATCTGGCAGCGCCTGACCAACGTGATCGGCTGGACCTGGCTCATCGCTCTGGCACTACGCGCGATGCGCGCGGCGGCGACCAGCGACCGGGCCGAGTTGGTGAGACCTGAGCGAGCGTGATCACCGACGGCCGGTCGACGTGATCTCCACCAACCCCAGGAGATCACGTACAGCCGGCCCGAGCACACCCGAAGCCGACCCGGGCTCGACATGAAGCCCCGCAATGCCAGCCTTTCAACCTCTGCAGCAGCCGCCACTCCTTACCAGTCTTCACCCCGCCCGACTTGTTGATATCCCCTCATGCCGCCGAGCGGTCGTTCAGTCCCTGTTCGCGCTGCCCACGAAGCGCCGATGTCGATGGAGGCCTATCGCCGCGGTGATGTTGTTGGACCAAGCCTAGCTCGACTCTATCGGTGATCTTGGTTTCACAGTGTGGCGCATGATCAATAGCATGACCGGCCCCGTTCAAGGTCGATGTAGCAGGTTGTGCGGGCGAGTAATCCGGGTGGTACGGCAGGTCCTTGCTCGAGCCCTGTTCCGGCTGTCCGTCCAGTGAGGACGCTTGTGTCCGCGGCATGCCGGATCGCCAGGTGGAGTCAGGCCAGGCTCGCGTTCGCTGATGCGTGCGGGGCCAGGTGCGAACCTGAGGCTCCACCCGGACCCGCGCAAAGGTCGCGCACACGAAGCCGGCCAGTACTCGGCGGCATGGTCCGGCGGGATGTCCGAAGTGGACCAGGTGGCGTGACGCTCTGATGCTCCTCGAGAACTCGTCGGCACCCACAGACTTCGAGCCGGTGCGTCAACCTCTCGCATGCGGCGCGGCCGTCCATGTCACACCACTGGAGCCGAAGAGGCCGGCGTCGGCATCATCAACGCTTCCTGCTCGGCTTTCCTGCAGTAGTCAATCTGCTTCTCCACAAGCTTCTTCGTCTTTTTCAAGGAGGCGATCTGAGAGTCGATGAGGTCGATCTTCGCCTGCAGGCTCTGTTGCACCTTGACGTGGTCAAGGGACCCGTCCGTCATCTCGTCCAAGAAGACCAAGATCTCGCGAAGGGAAAAACCTATGGCCTTGCCCGACGCGATGATCTCCGCGATCTTCAGGTCATCCTCGGTGTAGTGGCGGTACCCGTTCTGCCCCCGGCTCCGGGAGAAGAAGCCGACTTTCTCGTAGAACCGGATCGTGTCGGTCGTGACCCCCACCTTCCTGGCGAACTCCCCGATCAGCATCGAAACCATTGCCTCCTCGGACTTCCGGTGATCGTCGAGCCAGGTATCCCCGTGCCGGCGAGAGACCTGGGTCATACTTCTTGACCTTGGAGACTACTCCAAGGTTTAGCGTCGGCTTCATGGAATTGACGAACCCCGAGACGGCCGGCCGTGCGGCGACCCGCCCAGCGGCCGGCAGCACCGTGGCGGACTTGGAAGGTTTCACGCACCGCTACGCCGAGGTCAACGGCACGCGCATCCACTACGTGATCGGCGGAGACGGGCCGGCGATCGTTCTGCTGCACGGCTTCCCCTTCACCTGGACAGTCTGGCGCGAGGTGATGCCGCTCCTGGCGACGGCGGGCTACACAGTGCTGGCGCCCGACCTGCGCGGCATGGGAGATTCCGCGCCCGCCGAAGACGACACGTTCGCGAAGGTCAACGTCGCCGAGGATGTCCACCAGATCGCGCAGAGCCTCGCGCTCGGCCCGATCAACCTCGTCGGCATGGACGTCGGGGGAATGGTGGCCTACGCCTACGCCTCGCGGAATCCGGCCGACGTGCGCCGGCTGGTCCTGTCGGAAACCCTGATCCCCGGGTTCGGCCTCGAAGAGATGATGAACCCGGCCGACGGCGGCACCTGGACCTTCGGCTTTCACGCCCAGGTCGAGCTGGCGACGTTTCTCACCCAGGGCAAGGAGAAGGAGTTCCTCACGCCGTTCTACGAGCAGACTTCGGTCAAGCCCGACGCGGGAGCCCACGGCGCCGCCACTTACCTGCCGCACTTCACCGGACCGTCCGGCATCCGGGGTGGCTTCCAGCACTACGGCACGATGGTGGCGGACGGGAAAGCCAACCGTGCCGAGTTCAACGGCAAACTCCCGATGCCGGTGCTGGTGCTGAACGGTGACAACGGCTACTTCCGTGCCGAGCTGCTCAAGGGCGCACGGCTGGTGGCCGAACACGTGGACGACGCCATCATTCCGCGGGCGTCGCACGCCTACGCCCACGACAATCCGGAAGCCACCGCTGAGCGGCTGCTGCGGTTCTTCGCCTGACTCAGGACGGCAAGCCGTCTTCAGCGGCTGCGCAAAGGAGGAAAAATGGATACACCGGTGAGTGATCTGGAGCGCTTGATCATCACGGACGAATGCCGTCGGGTGATGGCGGACTACGTCTACCACGCCGACCACGGAGAATGGAACGCACTGGCGAACCTCTTCACCCCGGACGCGAGCTTCACGGCCTACGGGCCGAAGGGTGAACTGTACCTCGACCTGACCGGCCCGGCGGAAATCGAAGACACCATCACGCGAAGTGTCGGGAACTCCCAAGCGATCCATCACCTGTTCTCGTTCACGGTGGATGTGCACACGCCGACGTCGGCGTCGCTGGTCGTCAACATGGAAGACCTGATCACGCCGCCCGAAGGGGCGGAACCGGACTCGGCGGTGCAGCTGGGTGATGTGCGCTTCCGCTCGGTGCACGGATACGGGCACTACCGTTGCCGATTCGAGAAGGTCGACGGCGCATGGAAGATCCGGCGCCTCGTCCAGACGCGCCTGAGAATGGACTTCACCGCCTGACGGCCTCCGGTGAGCGCGTCGGGCGCTGATGCCCGGCGGCATCACGGGCGACGGAGAAGGTCTTGGACACCGACCCGTCCGGGATCCACAGTGGAGTCGACCGCGGGAACTCGTTCCGCGGGAGCGGAGGTGGTGTCGTGGCGCGGGTACTGATCACGGGCTCATCGGACGGCCTGGGCCTGATGGCGGGTCGGCTGCTCGTCGAGCAGGGGCATTCGGTCACCCTGCACGCGCGCAATCCCCACCGCGCCGCGGACGCCAGGGCGGCTCTGCCGGGCGCCGACGGAGTACTCGTCGGCGACCTGCTGTCCCTCACCGGAATCCGCTCGGTGGCCGGACAGGCGAACGCCGCAGGTCGCTTCGACGCGGTGATCCACAACGCCGGAATCGGGTACCGGGAGCCTCGGCGCATCGAGACCGTCGACGGGCTTTCCCACGTGTTCACGGTCAACGTGCTCGCACCGTACCTGCTGACCGCGCTGATCACCCCGCCCCAGCGGTTGGTGTACCTCAGTTCGGGCATGGCCCACGGCGGTGACGCCGACCTGTCCGATCCTCAGTGGACGAACCGGCGGTGGAACGGCTCGCAGGCCTACAGCGACAGCAAGCTGTTCGACATCCTGCTGGCCTTCGGCGTCGCACGGCGGTGGCCGCAGGTGCTGTCGAACTCGGTCGAACCTGGCTGGGTGCCGACGAAGATGGGAGGTCCGGGCGCTCCCGACGACTTGGCGCAGGCGCCGGTCACCCAGGCCTGGCTGGCGGTGAGCGATGACGCCGCGACCGTGACCGGTCGCCATTTCTACCACCGCCAGGAGCGGCCTGTTCCCGGCGAAGTGCACGACCCCGTGGTGCAGGACGAGTTCCTGGCGTACTGCGCCGAACTCACCGGAGTCCGGATCCGCGAGGCGCACTGAACCCCGCCTCCGCCGGTGGGTCGCAGGACCGGATCGTGCGAACCACCGGGCAGTAGGTGGTCAGCGCACGGCGGCGCGCTCGAGGATGGTGTCGGTGTCCAAGCCGGTGGGCAGCGTGCCGTAGGCGTGACCCCAGCGGCCGTCGAGGCGGGTGGCGGTAAAGGCTTCGGCGACGGCGGGGGCGCCGTGTCGCAGCAGTTGCCCCGCCTGCAACAGGACCGCCGCGCGCTCGACCAGGCCGCGGGCGCGGTATTCGATGTCGGCGTCGTCGGAGAAGTCCTTGACCAGCAAGGCCAGCTTGTCGTCGTACCGGCTGTCGCTGCCGGCGGCCAGCTGGAGTTCAGCGAAGAACGCCTCCACTGCTTCCGGTTCCCGGCGCATGGCACGCAGGGCGTCGAGCGCCGCGACGTTGCCCGATCCTTCCCAGATCGATACCAGCGGCGCTTCGCGGTAGAGGCGCGGCATGCCCGACTCCTCGATGTAACCGTTGCCGCCGAGGCATTCCAGTGCTTCCGCGCTGTGCGTCGCCCAGCGCTTGCACAGCCAGTACTTGGTCACCGCGAGCCCGAATCGGCGGAAGGCCGCTTCGGCGGTGTCGCCGCGAGTGGCGCGGTCCACCGCGCCGGCCAGGCGCAGGACCACGGTGGTGGCGGCTTCGGAGTCCACGGCCAGGTCGGCGAGCACGTTGGTCATGGCCGGTTTGGTCACCAGTGCGCCGCCGAACGCCTGGCGGTGGGTGGCATGGTGCAGTGCCTGCGCGGTCCCGATGCGCATTCCGGCGGCCGCCCACAGGGAGCAGTCGAGCCGGGTCATGTTGACCATCTCGACGATGGTGCGCACGCCGCGGCCCTCGTCGCCGACGAGCCAGCCGACGGCGCCGTCGTACTCGATCTCCGCCGACGCGTTGGAACGGTTGCCCAGCTTGTCCTTGAGCCGTTGCAGCAGGACCGCGTTGCGGCTCCCGTCGGCCAGCACACGGGGAACCAGGAAGCACGACAGGCCACCGGGCGCGTGGGCGAGGGTGAGGAAGAAGTCCGACATCGGCGCCGAGGTGAACCACTTGTGCCCGGTCAGCCGGTACCCGCCGTCGGGTGTGGGGACGGCGGTGGTGGTGTTGGCTCGCACGTCGGAGCCGCCCTGCTTTTCCGTCATCGACATCCCGGCCATGAGTGCGCGTTTGCCCTCCGGCGCCAGCAGGCGCGGGTCGTAGCCGGTGGTCGTCAGCAGCGGTTCGAAGCGTGCGGACAACTCGGGGTTCGCGCGCAGCGCCGGGACGACCGCGTATTCCATGGACACCGGGCACAGGTGGCCGAACTCGGTGGCGCTCCAGGACATCATCTTGGCCGCGCGTGCCACGTGGGCGCCCGGACGGTCCGTAGCCCAGGCCGTACCGCCGAGACCCGCGCTCAGAGCTGAGCGCAGCAGTTCGTGGTAGGAGGGGTCGTAGTCCACCTCGTCGACGCGGAAACCGTACCGGTCGTGGGTGCGCAGCACGGGAGTGCACGCGTTGGCCTGCTCGCTCCAGGTCTGCGCCTCCGTGCCGCCGGCCAGCGCGCCGAGGTCGGTGACCTCTTGCTCGGCCCAGCCGGCGCCCTCGCGGTGCAAGCCCTCCAGGAGCGCGGGGAACGTCGAGATGTCGCGGTCGTGCAGCGGGGGCACCTGGTTGAAGACGGTGTGCGTGGGCACGGTTCACTCCGATGATCGTGGTGTGGGACAGAGAGACGACGTCAGGGCGCGGTGTCGGCGAGCAGGCTGCGCAGGACCCGGGCCCAGGTCTGGACGGAGCGTTGCTGGCCGTCCTGGCCGAGGGAACGGCTGACGGTCAGCCCGCGCATCAGTTGCACGGTCAGCTCGACCATTACCCGGTACTGGGGGTGCTGCCGCAGGTCCGCGCCGAAGAGCTCGTCGATGACCTCGTGGAGCCGGGGCAGGGCGCTGCGTTCCGCGGTCAGCAATGCCGCTCGCAGGGGCTCGTCGGCGCGGGCGGCGGCCCACAGCTCGAGCTCGGCCGCGAACGAAGCCTGCCTGCTGGCCCGGTAGAGCACGCCGACCCCACGCTCCACGGGATCCGGTCCCGGCGGTGTGCGTGCCAGTTCGTCCGACACCGCCTGGAGGTTGATTTCGACCAGCCGTGCCACCGCCGCGGCCGAAAGTGCCTCGCTGGTGGGGAAGTGGTGCAGCAGCGCACCGCGGCTGACGCCGGCGTCGCGCTGGACGCCGAGTGCGGTGGTGGCGGCGTAGCCGTTGTCCACCAGGGACCGCACGGCCGCCTCGACGATGCGGCCCCGAGTCTCGCGGCGCTGGTCGTCTCTCGTCGCCACTGTCACCTCCCGCTCTATTGACAGTCACGTGTGACTGTCAATAGAGTTTCACAGTCAGTTGTGACTGTCAACGGGGTGTGTTGCGAGGTGCCGGGTGAACCAGTCCCGCGCGGCCGACGAGGCGATGGCGAAGCCGGGTCCGGTGTAGGCCGCGAAGTGCCCGCCGGGGACGAACACGATCTTCTTCGGCTCCGCGGCGGTCCCGAACGCGGCCGCGGCGAGGTTTCCACCGGTCAGCCCGTCGTGGCTGCCGACGATCATGAGCATCGGCGTGGGCGTGATCAGCGGCAGGTAGAGCGCCGGCTCGTAGCCGCGCAGCAGTTCCAGGCTGCGCAGGGTGACCTCGTTGTGCCATTCCGGCGCCAGCTGTTCGCGGGCCTGGCTGAACCAGTCGTACGCGTCCGGAGCCGGGATCCCGGTCACCTGGCCGGGATCGGTGCCGATGACGGGAACCATCGCCGGCGGTTCACCGGCGGCGCGGGCCCGGCGGTCGGCGGCGAGCCGCCGCGGGTCGATGACCTGGTTGTTCTCCCGGGCGACGTTGGCGTAGGTCGCGCGGCCGCTGATGAACGGCGCCTGCCCGCACACGACCTTGACCCGCTGGTCGATGGCCGCGACGACGAACGCGTGCCCGGCGGAGAAGCTGCTGCCCCACACCGCGATCCGGTCCGGGTCGACTTCGGGGCGGTTCTGCGCGTAGGAGATGCCGTGCTGGTAGTCGCGGATCTGCTCCCACGGGTCGATCTCGTAGGCGGGCTTCCCCGGTGCGGTGTCCGAGTCGCCGAACCCGCGGTTGTCCCACAGCAGCACACACAGCCCGGCCTCGGCGAACACCTCGGCGAACCGGTCGAGGTAGAGGCGGCGGGTGGCCGACCAGCCGTGCGCCATCACCACGCACGGCGCCGGACCCGACGCTCCCTCGGCTTCGTAGAACCAGCCGCGCAGGGTGACACCCTCGGCGTCGAACTCGACATCGTGGCGCATGGGACGTTTCCTTCCGGCAGGTCGCTGCTGACGTCCCTCAGCGTCACCCCGTCGCGTGCGCAGCGTCCAATACCTCCGCCGTCGCCTGTGATACCCATCGGGAACAGCGTCCACAGTGGAGGACTCGGTGATACCTCGGGGGTATCACAGCGAGCGAAACAGGTCTTGGACGCGGTGGCCGGCCGCACCGCACGCTGGAGAGGCAGGACACGAACGAAGGAGCAACGATGAAGGTCTTCCTGACGGGCGGCTCCGGCTACATCGGCCGGGCCACGATCGCGGAACTGCGCCGGCAGGGCCACACGGTGGAGGCGCTGGCCCGCAGCGAGCGCGCCGAGGAGGCCGTCGTGACGGCGGGGGCCACCGCGGTCCTCGGCGGTCTGGCGGACTTGGAGGTCCTGAACCACGCTGCCGCCCGCGCGGAGGCCGTGATCCACCTCGCGCAGGCGAGCACGGCCGAGGAGGATCTCGCCGCGGCCACCGCGATGCAGGACGGCGTCGGAGCCGGCACCTACGTGCACACCGGCGGCAGCTGGGTCTACGGCGACACCGACGGGGTCCAGGACGAGACCGCGCCGTGGAACCCGCCGGCCGTGGTCGCGTGGCGCAAGCCCGTCGAGGACGCCGTGCTGGCGCGAGCCGCCGACGGTGGCCGCCCGGTGATCGTGCAGCCGGGCCTGCTCTACGGCGGCGACAACCGCCTGATCGACATCTTCTTCGTCCAGCCGGGCGTGCGCAACGGCGCCATCGCCTACCTCGGCGACGGTGGCGCCCACTGGGCGCTGGTGCACATCGACGACCTCGCCCCGCTCTACGTCGCGGCGCTGTCGGCGAAGGCGGGGTCGGTGTACCTCGGGGTGGGTGGGGTGAACCCGACGGCGAAGGAGGTCGCCGAGGCACTGGCGCACGGTGCGGGACTCGACGGCAAGACCGTCTCGATCACCCTCGAGCAGGCGCGGGCCGAGATGGGCCCGGTCGCGGACGCGTTCGCCCTCGACCAGCAGCTCACCCCGGCCAAGGCCCGGCGTGAACTGGGCTGGGAACCGCGCCACACCGACCCGCTCGCGGTGTTCGCGTCGAACTGAAACCGGCACGCCGGGCGGAGGAGGTGGTGATCGTGGACGTCGACCTGCGGAGGTTGCGTTACTTCGTCGCGGTGGCCGAGGAATTGCACTTCGGCCGCGCGGCCGACCGGCTGCACATCGCCCAGCCGGTGCTGTCTCGGCAGATCCGGGTCCTGGAGGGAGAACTGCGGGTGGAGCTGTTCTCCCGGGACCGGCGCGGCACCGCCCTCACCCCGGTCGGCGAACAGCTGCTCGCCGACGCCGGTGACCTGCTGGTCGCTGCGGAGGCGCTGGTGCGCCGGGTGCGCGCCACGGCCGAGGGTGCCCGCCGCCTCACCATCGGGTTCATGCCCGGGATCACGCTGACGCCGGTCGTGCGGCTCTTGCGGGCCCGGCACTCCGGCCTGGACGTGCGGATGCTGCGGACCGGGTGGCACGACCAGGTCGAGGTGTTGCGCGACGGCCGGGCCGACGTCGGCATCGTGCGGTTGCCGATCGACCGGACGGGGCTGGCGGTCGTCCCCCTGTACACCGAGCCGAGGGTGGCGGTGGTGGCCTCGGGTCACCGGCTGGCGGGCAAGGACTCGGTCCGCGTTGCCGATCTGGCCGAAGACCACCTGCTGCAGGATCCCGACGCCGTGCCGGAGTGGCGGGACGTGGCGCTCGAGCTGCGGGAGGGCACACAGCGGACGGTCCCGGTGATCCACAGCGTCGAGGAGAAACTGGAGCTCGTCGCCGGCGGCGAGGGCATTGCGGTCATCCCCGCGTCCACGGCGGACTTCTACACCCGGCCGGGCGTCGAGGTGCTTCCCGTCGAAGACCTCGGACCCAACCAGGTCGCCGCGGCGTGGCCGGCCGCGCGGGCCACAGCCCTGGTCCGCGAGTTCGCCGAGGCGGCTGCCGACCTGCTGCCCGAGTTGCCCGCAGACCGGCCGCGCCGGGCGTAGGGGGCTCGACGCGGCCCGTCCACGGCGCACCAGCGGTTCGGCGGATCACCGCGAGCTGGCCCGCGCGGGGCTGGTGCTGCGGCGCCGGCGCTTCGGCACGGTCGTGGTGGACCGCGCGCGACAGGAGAACCTGCTGCGGTTCACCGATCCGCTGGTGTCATCCGTGGTCATCCCCGGAGCAGTGAACCGGTGTGCGGTGGCAGGCTCGCGGCGAGCCCGTCACCGCGCGCGTCACCGCTCGGCGGGGATCACGGGCAGGCGGAGGAACGACGGGTGGTTGCCGCCCAGGTGCAGGGTCGTCCGGCCGCCGAAGACGGCCGCCGGGCGGTCGAGCGGGTCGTCGTGCAGGAACGGCCCGGAACCGCGCAGGTCGTTCTTGAAGTTGGACAGTCGGCTCTTCGTAGCGCCGGGGTACTCGTAGTCCTTCCCCTGCACGGTCAGCGCGAGCCGGTAGCCGGCGGGTAGCACGACGCACGTCGGCCAGATCTCCACGTCCAGCTGGTACACCGTTGCGGGGGTGAGGGGAAGCGGCTCGTCGTGGCTGTGGAACGGGCGGTAGTCCGTGCTCAGCCGCGGGTCGAGCTTGCGGTGCGAGGCGCGCAGCCAGCCCTGCGAGACCGGGGTGAACGGGTCGATCGCGCCCTGGAACACGACCTCGTCACCGTCGGGGGAGAACGCGCGGACGACGAGGAACACGTCGGCGTCGGCGGTCGAGGACGAGAGGTGGATCCGCGCCGAGAGCGGGCCGGTGATTTCGGTGTCCTCGGGCAGTGGCGGGGTGGTGAAGGTGACGCCTTCGCCGAGGGCGTCGAACGAGACCTCGGCCGGCTCGCCCGGTGCCGGGTTCAGCGCGTCGCCGTCGAGGTAGAGGTCGGTCCATCGGGTTGCGGGCAGTGGCCACGCCGTTTCCGCACGCGGGGTGAAGGTGCCGTCGACGTGGCGGATCTGCAGCCGGACGGGCGGTTCGGCAGCCCAGCCGTTGTCTTCGCCTTTGAGGAAGTGGTCGAAGAACCGCCGCTGCAGTCCGACGCCGTAGTCGGTGTAGAAGTGCGTCCAGTGCTCCAGGCCGTGGACTTCCAGCCACTTCTGCCGCGACGCCGAGCGCAGGAAGCCCTCCACATTGCCGCGCAGGTGCAGGCCCTGCCCGCCCCAGTTGCCGGCCGACAGCAGCGGCACGGTCACCTTCGAGAAGTCCGGCATCCGCTCGCGGCACACGTCGTCTTCGAACTCGTGGCCGCGGATGAGACCGGCGTAGTCGATGCGGTTGCCCGCCAGGGCGGCTTTGCCGAGGGTGTCGTCGCCGCAGACCAGCTGCCCGGTCACGGGGTTGCGGGGGCCGTTTTCACCGAGGCCGTACTGCACGGTTTTGATCTGCATGTCGAACCAGTGCTCGGCGAAGGTGCACAGGATCCCGCCGTGGCGGGCCAGCTCGCGGTACCAGTCCGAGGCTCCCTCCCAAACGCAGATCGCCGCGAGGTGCGGTGGCTGGGTCGCGGCGACCAGCCACTGGTTCATCGCGTAGTAGGAGATCCCGGTGATGCCGACTTTGCCGTTCGACCACGGCAGGGTGCCGGCCCACTCGACGCAGCCGTGGAAGTCCTGGTTCTCCCGGTCGGCGAAGTGGTTGATGTAGCCGGGGGAGCGGCCGCAGCCGCGGGAGTCGACGCGGACGCACGCGTAGCCGTGCGGTACCCACTTCTCGGGATCGGCGACCTCCCAGTTCTGGTACCGGTTGCTGGATCCCGCGGCGACGTCGGGGTGTTCGGCGACCATGCGCTCCCAGGCGCTCGGGTAGCCGGTCTGGAAGGGGAGGCCCTTCGCGTAGGGGCCGTAGGTGAGCAGGACCGGGAACGGCCCTTCGCCTTCGGGGCGGAAGACGTCGGCGCGCAGCACCACGCCGTCGTCCATGGTCACGGGCACGTCCCACTCGACGACCATGCCGTCGACGCGGGTTTCGCTGGCTCGGGTCACGGGTGCACTCCGGATTTCTCGGTGACGGTGACGGGGACGGCCACGGGCTCGTCCAGGGGCTGGTTGCGGGTCTCGGGGGTCAGCAGGGCGCCGATGATGCCGAGCACGGCCAGCGACGCGATGGCGGCGACGGCGATACCGAGTTCGCCGCCGAAGAACCGGGTGGCGATCGAACCGGCGATGAGCGGACCTGCCGCGGTGAAGAGCCGGCCGACCGAGTTGCTGGTGGCGATCGCGGAGGCACGGACTCCGGAGGGGAACAGTTCGGGGAACTGCACGCAGGGGCCACCCAGCGCACCGAAGATGCCGAACCCGACCAGCGGCAGCAGCCACAGGTAGGCGGTGAAGCTGTGCTGGAACGGGAACAGCACACCGATCCCGATCAGCGCGGCGGCGAAGCTCACCACGAACGCCCAGCGCCGGCCGATCGCGTCGGCGACGAAGCCCCAGGAGGCGTAGCCGACCACGCCGCCGAGGTTGAGCATGGCTGTGGCGGCCGACACGTGCCCGACGGTGTCCGGCCCCGGCGCCGACAGCCGGGTGATGATCTGCGGCGTCCACGTCGTGGTCGACCAGAAGGCGAACAGGGCGCCGGTCTGGATGAGCAGGCAGGGCAGCATGCGACGCAGCAGCGGGGGAGTGAACAGCCGCCGCAGGACGAACCGGTCCTCTTCGGTGCGGGTCCCCCGTGCGCGGCGTTCCGCCCGCCGCCGCTTCACCTCTTCCATCGCTTCGGGTTCGTGGATGTAGCGGCGGATGAACAGGGCGAGGAACGCCGGCGCGAGCGCCACGAGCAGGGTGATGCGCCAGCCGTGGTGGCCGATCAGGCCGTACACGAGCGAGGAGAGGAAGAAACCGCCCGCGAACCCGGACATCATCACCCCGATCGCGCGGGCCCGGTACCGGTTGTTCCACGTCTCGGCCATCAGCACGGCTCCCACCGGCGCC
>CBIMJO010000003.1:0-27910 GCA_966244135.1 uncultured Actinocrispum sp.
CGGCATCTGGCTCTGGGTGCGTTGGCAGACAATTGACACGGACAGTGAGCGGGACCGGTTGTTCGCGCTGTACCGGTCGTGGGGCGTGGTGGGCCTGAAGATCGACTTCATCGAGTCCGACGGGCAGGACCGGATGCGTTGGTACGACGCGGTTCTGGCGGCCTCGGCGAAGTACCACCTGATGCTCGACTTCCACGGCGCGCCGATCCCGCGCGGAATCGAGCGAACCTGGCCCCAGGTCATGTCGTCCGAGGCCGTGAAGGGCGCCGAGGGCACCCGGCCGCGCCCGGGCCGCGTGCCGTTCCCGATCGAGCACTACCTGACCCTGCCGTTCACCAGGAACCTGACCGGTTCCATGGACTTCACACCGGTGACCTTCAGCGGCGTCCGCCCGAACACCGACGCGGCCGAACTGGCCCTCTCGGTCGTCTACGAGTCCGGACTGCAGAACCTCGCCGACAAGGTCGACGTCTACAAGACCTATCCACAGGCGGAACAACTCCTCCGCACGATCCCGGCGGCCTGGGACGACACCAAACTGCTGGCCGGCGATCCCGGCAAACTCGCTGTGCTGGCGCGGAAGTCGGGCGCGGACTGGTACATCGGCGCTATCACCGCAGGCGATCCCACCCGGCTGGCGGTGCCGTTGCGCTTCCTTCAGGACGGTACCTGGACCGCGGAGCTCTATGCCGACGGAGCCGACACCAAGATCGCTTACTCGACGCAGCAGGTGACCGCGGAGACCACACTGTCGGTGCCGGTCGCGAAGAACGGTGGCTTCACGGTCCGGCTGACCCGGGCGATGTAGGCGGCCTCCGGCCCGGTGAGCAGCCCCGCCGGGCCGGGGCTTGCCTCCGGCCCCCGAGATCCAGCCTACGGGGTGGGACCGACAGTTCTGGGCCGCGAAGATCATCTATGGAGAGGTTGTCCACAGGGGGCGTTCCCTCGGACAGGGGAGGCCGGCCGTGGGGGCGGTCACCCAACGCGACCTGGGGCGCTACCGGCCCGGCGCCAAGCTAATGTCCCCGTCATGGATGTCGTCGAGGTTGATCACCCGCTGGCCAAGGCCCGGCTGACCACGATGCGGGACGCTCGCACGGACAGCGCGGCCTTCCGGGCCGCGCTGCACGAACTGACCGTCATGCTCATCTACGAGGCGATGCGGGACGCGCCCGTGCGGGTGGAGCGCATCCACACGCCGGTGGCGCGCACGGACGGCCACTGGCTGGCCAACCCGCCGCTGCTGGTGCCGGTGCTGCGGGCCGGGCTGGGCATGGCCGACCAGGCGCACAAGCTGATCCCGGACGCCCAGATGGGGTTCGTGGGGATGAGCCGCGACGAGGAGACGCTGCTGCCGACGCCGTACATGGAGTCGCTGCCGGAGACCCTCGCCGGGCGGCCGGTGTTCGTGCTCGACCCGATGCTGGCCACCGGCGGGTCGATGATCCACACGATCAACCTGCTGGTCGGCCGGGGAGCCACGGACGTCACCGCGGTGTGCGCGCTGGCCGCGCCGGAGGGCATCCAGGCGCTGAAGGACGCGGGACTGCCGGTCCGGCTGGTGACGGCCAGCATCGACGAACGGCTCAACGACTCCGGGTTCATCGTCCCGGGCCTCGGTGACGCCGGGGACCGTCAGTACGGCGCGGTGTGAGCGTTCTCGCGACGCGGGGTGGCCAGGCCGGCGCGCAGCACGCGCTCCACCTGGCCGCTGTCGGTCAGGTTGCCGTTCAGCTCGAGCGACACCAGGCCGTGCGCCAGGCCCCAGACCGTCATCGCGGCGGTCTCCGGGTCGGGCACGCCCGCGCGGCGTCCAACCGCGACCATCGGCGCGAGGACATGTCCAGCCGCTTCGTGGTCGGGTTCGAACCCCGCCACGGCCTTGGTGAACATGATCGAGTACAGGTGGGGCTCGGCCAGGGCGGCCCGGCGGTAGGCCAGGCCCATCCGGACCAGGTCCTCGTTCGGCTCACCGGAGCAGTCCACCTCGGACAGCCGGGCGCCGAACCGCTGGAACGCTGCCGTGTACAACTCCCTGACGAGGGCGGGCTTGCCGCCGAACAGCGAGTACACGGCGGTGGTCGACGTGCCGACATCAGCCGCGAGCCGCCGGAGGCTCAGTGCTTCGGGACCGGCGGTGGACAGCAGCTGGCCGGCCCGGTCTAACAGCCGGACTCGTAAGGCCTCGTCATGCGTCTTGGGGCGGGGCACTTGACGAGGTTAGCCCGGAAATACGTAGTCGGTTCCGACTGTGCACCAAAGTGCACCCCTGTGGGCAGCCTCCGGTGCGCGAGAAGTGCCATGGGCCCGTGGCTTTTCGAGATCGAAGCGTTAGGATGCCTCAATGGCCTTGACGTTGCGCCTGAGCGACGACGAAGAAGACCGTCTGGCGGAGCTAGCGGAGGCCGAGGGACGCTCCAAGCAGGAGATCCTCCGGCTTGCACTCGCCGACCGCTGGTCCAAGCTGCACAAACAGCAGCAGCTGGGCGACGTGCTGGAGCGTGTGCTGCCCCGCTACGAGGGCCTGCTGAACCGACTGGGCACCGGCTGACGATATAAGTCTGTTCGTGCTCACCTACCTGGACGCCAGCGACCTGTTGGTGTTGGCGGCAGCGGTGACCGGGGGCGACCTCGTGGTCCGCGACCTAGGCCTGCTCGACTCCGCCGCGCACCGCCCGCAGGCCACCGTGCTCGGCGTCGAGGCGTACGAGACGTTATGGCTGAAAGCGGCCGCTCTGATGGAGTCCATTATCCGCAACCGGCCGCTGGCCGAGGGCAACTGGCGGCTGGGCTGGGTGGCCGCGGTGACCTTGTGCGACATCAACGGCTGGTGGGTGGACGCCGAGGAGGACGCCGCGCTGGACCTGGTCCGCGAGGTGGACCGGGGCGCCATCGAGGTCCCGGCGATCGCCGCGCAGCTCGAATCGTGGGGCATCCAGCGGAAGTAGCGGCCAGTGGGTTGACCTGGAGCGCACTCCAGGTTCTAGCGTCAGGTCCGTGAACTACGCGATCGCCCAGGCAGCTGAGCGCAGTGGGCTGTCCATCGACACACTGCGGTACTACGAACGGATCGGCCTCGTCGACCCGCCCGCCCGGGACTCCGGCGGCCGCCGCGCCTACACCGACGCCGACCTCGGCTGGCTCGAGTTCCTGACGAAACTGCGCACCACCGGGATGCCGATCCGGATGATGCGCGAGTACGCCCAGCTCAAGGACAGTCCGGGTGCGGCGATGCGCCGCCGTCAGATGCTGGTCGACCACCGCAAGGACGTGCTCGAGCGGATCGCCGAGCTGCAGACCTCGCTGGACGCCCTGAACCACAAGATCGGCCTCTACGACGAACAGACCGCCAAGGCCGCGGGGTAAGGCGACGCGTGGGCGCCCAGGCAGGGTCGCAGCGCCCACGCGAGCCTCCTACTTCACCGCGTAGGCCTTGATGATCGTTTCGGTGACGGTGTTTCCGTCGATGTCGGACGCGGAGGCCCGCAGCGACGCGTAACCGGCGGGCCCGGCTGGGATTTCCAGGCGGTTGCCGTAGGACTTGACGCGCTGCCAGGTCTTGCCGTCGTCATAGGACACCTCGACGTTCACCGACCGAACCCAAGACGACCGTGCCCCTGGCTGGTGCGCGACCGTGACGGTGCCGGTGACCGGGCCGTGCGCGGTGTTGCGGGCGTCGAGGTTCAGTGCGTACCGGATGTCCAGCAACGGCAACGCCGCCCGCTCCGGGGAACCGGCATCGGCCCGGAATGTCCACTCGGAGTGGACCTTTGGCGACAGCACCGGGTCGAGGTTCCCGGCGGCCCGTGCGGCGTCGGCGATCAACGTGAACCGCCCCGGCCCGCGAGGAACGTCGAACATCCCCAACGCCGGCCGGTCGCCCCGGCGGGCGATCTCCTTGCCGTCCTTCAACAACACGGTCGACCCGACGTTCGAGACGTCGAACTGGCTGGCGGTGGCCGGGTCGCTGTCGGCGAACATCGGGATGGCCAGCGTGATCCGGTCCCCGGAACGATAGGCCCACGGCACCGGCTTGCCGTCCTGACGGCTCGTCGGCGGCGTGGTCAGCTCGGGCCCGAACGGCGCCGCGAAGACCCGCGACGACCGCTTCTCGCCGGCCTTCAGCGTCACCGGAAGCGTTGTCTCGTAGTCGAACGCGGTGTCCTCGGTGAAGCCGCCGGTGTCGAACATCGTCAGCGCGGCCCCGGGCGAGACGTAGTCGACCCGCTGCTGCGGCCACTTCGACTCGATGTCCGCGCCCGCCTTCAGATCGCCGAGCGCCCACGAGGCGCCGCCGAACCGGTAGGTCCCGGGCGTCATGGTGTCGGTGAGCTGACGCGAGATCTGGCCCAGCGAGGCCTTGGTGAACCGGAAGTCGTGCCCGCCGGGCAGGTGACCGTCCACTTTGTCCGCGAGGAAGTACGAGACCGGGCTGTTGGCGCGGACGGACAGCGTGGCCTCGACGGTCCGCTGCTTCATCAGCGCCTGCGCGCCTTGCAGGTCGGTCTGCCGGAACGCCATCACCGTGGGCAGCGCGGGCCGGGCATCCGGGCCGGCGTCGGCGGCCGGGTTGAAGTAGGAGATCACCGCCTTGGCGCCCTTCCGCTTCAGCAGTTCGATACCGCCCAGCATCTGCTCGCTCGACGGGTATCCCGGGTTGTCCCAGTCGCGTGGGGTGATCAGCGCGATGGCACCGGAGACGTCACCGGCCTTCTCGATGGACTCGGTGTCCGCCTCGCCGACGTCGACCAGCCGCGCGGTCAGGTCACCGGTGAACCCCATGTCCCACGGGGCATACGTGTCGGTGAACTCGTAGCCACCGGCACCGTTGACGTGCGTGAGCGCCCACGGGTAGCTCCAGTAGCTCAGGCTGGCGAAGCTCAGCCCGCGCATCGGCGGGCCCGCAACGGTGAACTCGTTGCTGCCCGGCGCGCCACCGCGCAACAACGCTGTCCCACCAGCGGGACCGGCCAGGTCGGGGTCGGAGGTGATGCCCATCCCGCCGCCGCTCTGAGCCCGCGCGGCCGGGTCGTCGATGCCGACCGTGACCGGCTTGCCCGACGCGGTGTCGGCGGAGATCGACGTGTCCGCCGAGACATCGGCGTGCTGCGCGAACATCGTGTCGTTGAAGGCGGAGTCGAAGATCTCGCCGAGCACCCGGTAGCTGCCGGCGGGCACAGTGAATGCGACCGTGTCGTTGTCGGTGAAGCCGATCTGCGCCAGCCCGGTCTGCTCGTTCTGCGCGATGACGAGCGCTTGGAGTGGCGTCCCCGAGCGAGGCGGAACCTTTACGGTCAAGGTCCGCTTGTCCCCGTTGAACTGCGCCGTCAGCGGCGTGTTCAAGAGAACATCACCGGCACGCGCCCGCAGCACACCGGTCACATCGCCGACCGGCTGGGCCGAACCGCGAGTGCTCACAGTGACACTGGCGCTGCCCGAAGCGGGAACGGTCACTGTCTTGTCCACAGTGAACAGTTCCCGGTGCGGAACATCCAGGTCCAGCACCAAAGTGACCGGCTTGGACCCGGAGTTGACGTACGTGATCTTGCGGGACACGTCACCAGCGCCCCACATCGCGCCGAACCCGGCGAGCCCCTCGACCCGGACCTGCTGGAACACACCGCGAGCGACGTCGAGGCGACCTGCGCCCTGAGCGAAGGTGTCGACGCCGGGCAAGCGCTTGGCCGACCCGATGAGCGTGTTCTTGATCTGCTCACCGGTCCAGTCCGGGTGCTGCTGCGCCAGAATCGCCGCCGCACCCGCCACATGCGGTGTGGCCATGGAGGTTCCGGAGATCTTGGTGTAGAACTCGTTGACCGAGAACTCGGTGAACGTCCCGGCGGCCCGCGCGGCGACGATGTCCGTGCCGGGCGCGGCGATCTCCGGCTTGAGCCCGAAGTCCCCGGCCCGCGGGCCCTGGCTGGACGTCGTGCTCAGCACGTCCTGCTTGGTCACGTTCGCCACGGTCAGGGCCTTGTCGGCGGCACCGGGAGATCCCACCGACTCGCGGACGCCGGAGTTGCCCGCGGCGATCACGAACAGCACGCCACTGGACTCGGACAGCTGGTTCACCGCCTGGGACATCAGGTCCGTGCCGTCGGTGACGCCGCCGCCGAGGCTCATGTTGACGACCTTGGCGCCCTGCTGGACGGCCCACTGCATGCCGTTGATGATCCAGTCCTCGCGCCCGCCGAACTCGCCGAGCACCTTCCCGATCAGCAGGTGCGCGCCGGGTGCGACACCCTTGAACCGGCCGCCGGAGGCCGCGCCGTTGCCCGCGATCGTGCTGGCCACATGGGTTCCGTGGCCGACGGTGTCCTTGATGCCCTCGCCGGTGAAGTCGGCGGTGTTGTCCACAATGGACTTGAGGTCCGGGTGGCCCGCGTCGTACCCGGTGTCCAGCACGGCGACCTTCACGCCATCGCCGCGGAACCCGGCCTGCCAGGCCTGGGGCGCGCCTACCTGCGGCACGCTCTGGTCGAGGGTCGGCCGGACCCGCCCGTTCAGCCACACCTTCTGCGGCGCGGCCTTGCGAGCCGCCGAACGTTCCCGCCACTGCTTGGCGGCCTCGGTCTTCGGCGTGGAGACGGCCTGGACGCCCGCGGTGAGCCCGCGGGCAGCGGTGTTCGTCACGATGGTCGGCACGGACGGCTCGTGTGCGTCGTCGTAGTCCTGCTGCACCAGCCCGGTGACGTCGAACAAGCGCTTGTCCAGCTTGTCCTGCGCCAGGTCGCGCACGGCGTCGCCGGGAACCACGTAGTCGTGACCGTTGAGGCGGTATTGCCAGTACCGCACCTGTTCCCGGCCGGCCGCCATGTGCACGGCGGCCACGCGGTCGCCTTGCACGGTCACACGGTCGCCGGTGATCAACGTGACGGTCTCGGCCGGGTTCGCGGGTGCTGCCCCTGGGTTCTCCTGCGCGGCGGCGGGGGTCCCGGCCAGCCCGGTGAGGAGGAGCGCGGCTGTCAGGACCGCGCACTGCTTTCTGCCCACTTGTTTCCTTAGCGTAGGGGACCGATCACCCGTAGCTCACGGTGTGGGCGCCGCTGAGGTTGCATGGGACTTTCACGAGCGTCGCACCGATGGCAACGCCGTGAAGCCGCGTCCTGGGAGGGTTCCCGCTGATCAATTCCGACTACTGAGGGGAATCGATGACCAACCGAGAGGCATTCCTGGACGCCCTGGAGGCCGATCTGACCACCGCGCGGCCGGCCCCGGCCCGCGAGAAGGCCAAGCCGCGGCGCAAGGCGGCGGCGTTGATCGCCGCGGGCTTCGCGGGCGTCGCGTTCCTGGCGTCCACCGCGGGGACGGCCGTCGCCGCGCCCGCGACTGTGGAGTCCTGCTACGACCCGGACCACAAGGCGTTTGACCACATCCACTTCTGCCCGATGGGTCAGGTCCTGTTCGACTACCAGTACACCTACTCGCCCAACGGCGGGATCACCATCTGCTACCGCTTCACCGGCTTCATCTCGGGTCCGTGCGCCACCGGCAGCCTGGGGCCCAAGGACTCCTGCGTGCACTCCTGACATGGTGACTGTCAGCGTTCTGATCCTGGCCAAGGATGAGCGACGGTGTATCGCGCGCTGCCTCGACAGCGTGATCGGCCACGGCTTCGACATCGTCGTGGCCGATACCGGGTCCACGGACGGGACGCTGGACGTCGTCGCCGGGTACCAGGGTGTCCGCGTCGTGCGGACACCCTGGTCCGGCTCGTTCGCCGACGCCCGCAACGAGGCCCTGAAGCACGCGCTGGGCGAGTGGGTGGTGTGGCTGGACGCCGACGAATGGCTGGCCGACCCCGCTGAACTGGTGGCCTGCTTGGAGTCCATCACCGCCAAGGACGTCGTGCTCGCGCCGAGGATCAGCGGCGCCGAGATCCCGCGGATCTTCCGGGCGGACAGCGGGATCCGGTTCCGCGGTGAGGTGCACGAATACCTGGTGCTCGACGGCAAGGCGCCCGAACTCGTCCTGGTGGACGTGGAGTTCCAGCACGACGGCTACGACGAGGCCGTCTTCCTGGCGAAGGACAAGACGAACCGGAACCTTTCGCTGCTGGCCAAGGCGCGGGCCGACGAACCGCTCCATCCCCGGTGGCTGTACTTCACCATCCGGGACGGGTTCCTGGCGTTGCCGCCGGAGCGGATCGTGGACCTCTGTGAGACCTTGCGTGACCTGACTGGATATGGCGTGGGCGACCGGCAGAGTGCCGCCGAGTACTACCGGTACGCGCTAAGCCTGGCGTGCCAGGGGTTCGCCACGCTGGGGAACTGGCCCCTGGTCTACCGGTTCGGTGCCGAACTCGACCGGCTCGAACCCAGGGGCCACCCGGACGCGCTGTACTTCCGTTTGGTGTTCGAACTTCTCAACGGCGTCGTCGCCAAACAGGATCTGCTGCAAGCCGTCCGCATCCGCAAGGACGAGGATCTCGTGTCGGTGAGCGGTGTCGACCGGGCCGGGCGGCATCTGGACGCGCTCATCGCCGCGCTGCTCGATCGGGTGCGGGGCGGCGCCGACCAGTACCGGGAGATGTGCGAGCCGTGGACGGACGCCTTCTTCGACCGCTCACAATTGCGTTGTCAGCTCGGCGATCTCGGCTAGCTGGTCGCGCTGGACGCCGATGTCCAGGGCCGCGATCCGCAGGATGACGTGTTCGGCGCCCGATTTCAGGTAGGGAACGAGCTGGTCGCGGACGTGCTCGCGGGGACCGGCGGCCAGGAACTGGATCGTCTTAGCGATCTCCAAGGGGACGCCGTAGTTCGTCTGGGCGTACTCGGCGAGCGCCTCCTGGCCGGCTTCGACACTCGACGTGATCAGGACGGTCGCGAACAGGGCCGCGGTCACGTCTCGCCCCTCCGCCCGCACGGCCGCGAGTCCGGGCGCGTAGTCGGCGGGGTTGGGCGGGTAGGGCAGCCAGCCGTCGTAGAGGGCTGCTGTTCGGGCCAGGGCTTTCGGTGTGGCGCCGCCGAGCCAGATCCGCGGGCCGCCGGGCTGGACCGGGCGAGCGACCGGTGGGACGTCGTCGAAGCCCAGGACCTTGCCGTGGAAGGAAACCGGTTCGTCGCTCGTCCACAACCGGCGCCACAGCCGGACGGTCTCGTCGAGCCGCGTGAACCGGTTCGCCCACGGCACCCCCGACATCGCGTACTCCGGCTCGGACCGGCCCGGGAAGCCCGCGCCGACGGTCACGGTCAACCGCCCGCCGGACAGCAGGTCCAGGGACGCCAACGTTTGCGCCGCCTGAACCGGTGACCGGAACGCGGGCAGCAACGCGGCCGTCCCCAACATCACCCGCGAGGTCACCGACGACACCGCGGCGAGCGTCGTCAACGGTTCCAGCACGGGCCGCAGCAGGGTGTCGCCGACCCACAACGAGTCGTAGCCGAGGTCCTCCGCCCGGACCGCGAAGTCGACCAGTTCGCGCGGGGTCTGCTTGGTGTTCGTGGTCGGCAGGATCACACCGAAGTTCGCCATGCCTCGAATCCTCCACATAGCAGCAATTCCCTCGAAGGAATACGGTGAGGAGTGGACTTCGCCAGCGCCCTGCGCGCCCGCCGGACCCGTCGCCGGATGAGCCAGCTCGAACTGGCCGTGCGCGCCGGAACCACCCAGCGGCACGTCAGTTTCATGGAGAGCGGCCGGTCGGCGCCGGGCCGGGCGATGGTTGTCCGCCTGGCCGAGTCCCTGGAGCTGCCGCTGCGTGAACGCAACGAACTCCTGCTCACCGCCGGCTTCGCCCCCGCCTACCCGCAAACCTCTTTGGACGACACCCGCCTCGCCCCGGTGATGACCGCGTTGACCCACATCCTCAAGGGGCACATGCCGTTCCCCGCGATCGTGGTGGACCGTTATGGCGACATCGTCGCGCACAACGCGGCTTTCCCGGTCCTCATCGAAGGAGTGGCGCCGGAGCTGCTGGACGAGCCGATGAACGCCTACCGGATCGCCCTGCACCCCAAGGGAATGGCGCCCCGGATCGGCAACTTTCCAGCCTGGGCCCGGCACGTCACCGAACGCCTGCACCAGGAATCCGCCCGCAACCCCGACCCCCGCCTCGCCGAGCTGGCCACCGAACTCGACCACTACGTCCCGGCCATCGACCTCCCCGACGACCACCTCGGCTTCGCCGTCCCCCTGGAACTGGACGACCTCCGCCTGACAACCACCGTGACCACCTTCGCGACCGCCGTGGACATCACCATCGCCGAACTCAAGCTCGAGGCGTTCCTGCCCGCGGACGCGAAAACCGCCGAAGCGCTAAGGTCCGTTGCGGGCTGACACCGAACCGGTCACTTTGTCTCGCGACGGCCTGCGCTTCGAAGAGTGGTTACCTTCGAGGCCGGGGATGAGCGCTGGTGATTGGCACGCGCGTGTCTTGGCCCGCAAGCCGGGTTAGCTCATCAGGCTCGCGGCGAGCGTGGCGCCCAGTTCCCAGCAGGCTTCGAGATCCGCCTTGCCCGGCGTGCCCATCACGGTCACCGGAGCGGCGGCCGCGGTCCAGCCCAGGCCCTTGGCGATGCCTTCGATCGCGCGGACCGCGCCCTCGGTGCCTTCGTTGCCGTGCACGTAAAAGCCGAACGGGCGGCCGCGGGTGGCGTCGAGGCACGGGTAGTAGATCTGGTCGAAGAAGTGTTTGAGGGCACCGGACATGTAGCCGATGTTCGCTGGGGTGCCGAGGAGGTAGGCGTCGGCTCCGAGGGTGTCCACCGCGGTGGCGGCCAGGGCGGCGCGGCGGACCACCTCGACGCCGACGATCTCCGGGTCGGTCGCGCCGGACACCACGGCCTCGAACATCGCCTGCATGCCAGGCGAGGGGGTGTGGTGCACGATCAGCAACCGGACCATTCAGGCTCCCAGCAATGACTTGATCTCAGCGTTCACTCCTGCCAGCTGCTCCCGGGCGGCGGTGCGCGCGGAGTCCAAAGAGTCCGTGACGGGGGTGACGACCTCTAGGTACGCCTTGAGCTTCGGCTCGGTCCCGGACGGCCGGATGATCACCCGCACGCCCGGCCCGGTGAGCCGCAGGATGTCCGGCTGCGGGAACTCGGCCGACACATCGACCCCGGCCAGCGAAGCGGGCGGCGAGGTGCGCAGCTGGTTCATCAGGTCCCGGATGACGGACAACTCGGTGACCCGCAAGGACACCTGGTCGGTCAGGTGCACGCCATGTGTGGTGGACAACGAGTCCAGCACGTCGAACAGCGTCTGCCCGGAAGCCTTCAGCGTCGCCGCGAGGTCACACGCGACGACGGCCGCCGAGATGCCGTCCTTGTCCCGCACGAACTGAGGGTCGACGCAGTTGCCGAGCGCCTCCTCGTAGGCGAACACCAGCCCGGTGCCCTGCCCGTCCCCGGCCCGCACCAGCCACTTGAACCCGGTCAGCGTCTCGTCGTACCGGGCCCCGGCGGCCACAGCGATCTTGCCCAGCATGGACGAAGACACGATTGTCGTCGCCACCAGCGGAGACGGGTTCGCACCGCGGTCCAAAGTGGACAATACGTGATGACCCAACAGAGTGCCGGTCTCGTCGCCGCGCAACATCCGCCAGCCGTCCGGCCCGCGAACACCCAGCGCACATCGGTCAGCGTCCGGGTCCAAAGCGATCGCGAGGTCAGCGTCCACGGAGGACGCCAGCGACAGCAACAGATCCGTGGCCCCGGGCTCCTCGGGATTCGGGAACGACACGGTGGGGAAGGCCGGATCGGGTGCGGCCTGCTCCCGGACCACATGCACGTCGGTGAACCCGGCCTGCCGCAACGCCTCGACCGCAGCCGCGCCACCGACACCGTGCATGGGCGTCATGGCGACCTTCAAGTCCCGCGCGATGCCACGCGGCAGCGAAGCCAAACGCGAGTAGTAGGCCTCGACGACGTCCTCGCGCGTGCTCGGCGTGACCGGCGTCCGCGAGATCGACACAGCGGGCAGCGCGTCCCGGATCGCGGCCTCGATCAGCCGGTCGTCGGGCGGCACGATCTGTGTCCCGTTGGCGTCGTACAGCTTGTACCCGTTGTCCGCCGGGGGGTTGTGCGACGCGGTGATCTGGATCCCCGCGATGGCCCCGAGATGACGTACCGCGAAGGCGGTCATCGGTGTCGGCAGCGGCCCGTCCAACGGGCACACCGTGAACCCCGCGGCAGTCAGAACCCCCACGACGTCAAGGAAGAACTCGGCCGACCCGGTCCGGGCATCGCGGCCGACGACGACCACACCGCTCGTATGTCCCTTGTAGACAAGCCAGGAGACGACCCCGGCCGTCGTGCGGGTGACCACTGAACGGTTCATCCCGTTGGGCCCGGCGCGAACCGGGCCGCGCAGCCCGGCGGTGCCGAACGTCAGCGGCCCGGCCATCCGGTCGGCCAGCTCCTCGACGGCCGCCTCCGAGCCGCCCATCGCCTGCGCCAGAACCTGTTGCAGCTCAGTGCGAGCCGCCGGATCGACGTCGTCGGCGATCCACCGGAAGGTGCGGTCGCGCAGCTCGGAGGTGAGCCTCACGCCCGCACCACCAGTTCCCGCAGCAGCCTGCCCATCGCGGCGGCCGACTTCTGGCCCGCCTCAAGGACTTCCAGGTGGTTCAGCGGCTCACCGGTGATCCCGGCGGCCAGGTTGGTCACCATCGACAGGCCGAACACCTCGACCCCGGCGGCGCGGGCGGCGATCGCCTCCAGCACGGTCGACATGCCGACCAGGTCGGCGCCCATGGTGGTGAGCATCCGGATCTCGGCCGGGGTCTCGAAGTGCGGCCCGGGCAGCCCGGCGTACACGCCCTCTTCCAGCGACGGGTCGATCGACCGGGCGACCTCCCGCAGCCGGGCCGAGTACAGGTCCGTCAGGTCCACGAACTCGGCGCCGACCAGGGGAGACTTCGCGGTCAGGTTGAGGTGGTCGCTGATCAGCACCGGCTGGCCCACGGTGTACGTCGGCCGCAGCCCGCCGGCCGCGTTGGTCAGCACGATCGACTTCACGCCGGCCGCCGCCGCGGTCCGCACCCCGTGCACGACCTGGGCGACGCCGTGGCCCTCGTAGCCGTGGGTGCGGCCCAGCATGATCAACACACGCTTGTCGCCCACGGTCAGCGAACGGATCGTGCCACCGTGCCCGGCCACGGTCGGCGCCAGGAACCCGGGCAACGAGGCGACCGGCACCTCCGCGGCGTCCATGCCGATCTCGTCGGCGGCGGGCCGCCAGCCGGAGCCGAGGATCACGGCCAGGTCGTGCTTTTCCACCCCGGTCTGGGCGGCCAGCGCCGCCGCTGCCGACTGGGCGACTGCTTTCGGGTCTTCGTTCGTACCGGTCACGCCGGGGAGCCTACGGGAACGCGCGCCGCGACCCGCCGAACCGCGAGGTAGACCAGGAAACCGATGGGCGCGAACAGGATCGTGACCAGCAGTACGGGTGCCATCACCAACGGGTGAACCTTGCGCCGCTGGCTGTCCAGGTACATCCACCGCCCGACGAACAGGTCCCACGCGATGATGTGCGCCCAGACCAGGGTGGCCGCGCCGCCCTCGGTCATGGCGACCTGCAGCCCCGGCAGCGACGGCGACGTCACCAGGGGGAGCAGGTCGGCCAGCCGGGGGACCGCGATGAACAGGTACAGCGCGGACACCGGGGCGGCGATCCACGGCGAGCCGATGATCCGCCGCGTCCAGTCCCACCCGGGCAGCACGATCATCAGCGCCCAGAACGGCGCGGCCAGCAGGAACGACAGCTGGAACAGCGAGGCCATCAGACCAGCACCTTCTCCGGCGGCTCGGCGGCGGCCCGCGGCCGCGAACGGACGATGGCGACCGCGGACCCGGCCACGGCCAGCACGAGCAGCGCGAACACGCTCATGGTCAGCGCGTCCGGCGCGATCAGCGACTGCCCGCGCAGCGCCTGCCAGGTGGTCAGCACCAGCAGGCCGAAGTAGCCCGCGCCCGCCACCAGCACCAGCCGGGTGCGCACGACCTCGTCCCAGCGCGAGAACCAGCGGCGCAACAGCAGCGCCAGCAGCGGCAGGGCCTGCAGGGCGTGGATGCCGATGAAGTGCGGGACGCGCAGGTCGCCGGCGACCGTGCTCCAGTGCGTGATCGGCATGCCCGGTCCGCCGTCCGGCACGCCCACGGTGTGCGCGCCGATCGACGGCGAGTCGCCGCCTGCCTGCATGACGGCCAGCTGGGCCTCGGTCGGCGCGGTCATGAAGAACGCGACCGCCATCCCGCCCAGCGCGACGATCAGACCAAGCCGGATCGCCCACAGCGTCGACGGGGCGGCGAACCGCTGCCGCAGCACGGCGATGCCGATGACCAGGTTGGCCAGCCAAGCGATCACGATCGACATGCCCATGATCTGGTAGAGCCGCGAGTCGAAGGCGGTGAGGTTGTTGAAGTGGCTGCGCGTGCCCCGCGCGGCCTGGCCGATGATCACGACCATCTCGATCACCATGGTCGCCGAGATCACCGTCCCCATCCACCAGACCAGCCGCGATCGCTTGCGTAACAACGACATCAGCCAGGCCAGGGTGAACGCGTAGATCGCGATCGAGACTGCGAACTTGACTGGTTTGAGCCAGATGGGTTCGCCCACGAGCGTGCGGTCGTCGAACACCAGCCCGCCGATGCCGAACGCCAGTGTGGCCAGCATCAGGCCGGTGAGCAGCAGCAACGGTTTGTGCCAGGTCCGGATGTCCATGTCGGGTCCCCTCGGTGCGGATGGCCTCAGTGTGGATAGTGGAGCTATCTACTATCGATATTTACACTATCCATTACGATGACGCAATCGGGGTTTGCCCCGAACAGGGACTAAGGGGTTGCCGGATGCGGATGGCGGAGCTGAGCAGTCGGACCGGGGTACCGGTGCCGACGATCAAGTACTACCTGCGCGAAGGCCTGCTGCCGCCCGGCGAGCGCACCAGCCCCAACCAGGCGAACTACGACGAGTCGCACATCCGGCGGCTCAGGATGGTGCGGGCGCTGGTCGAGGTCGGCAAGCTGTCCATCGCCGCGGTCCGGGACGTGCTGGACGCCGTGGACGCGCCGGAGAAGATCCCGTTCAACGTGCTCGGCGAGATGCAGGACCGGCTCGGCCCGGTCCACCCCGAGGGCTCCGGCGAACTGTGGGAACGGGCCGACGCCCAGGTGCGCGAGCTACTGCACCGGCGGGGCTGGCTGGCCGACCCGGACTGCCCGCCGGCCCGGACCCTCGTGGCCGCCCTGGCCACCCTCGCCGAGCTGGGCCGGACCGACCTGATCGACCTGGTCGAGATCTACGCCGACGCGGCCGAGATGGTCGCCAAGATCGACGTCACCAAGGTGGTCCGCGACCAGGGCATGGACGATGTGGTCGGGTGCGGTGATCGGCACCGTGCTCGGCGAGACCATGATCATCGCGCTGCGCCGGCTCGCCCACCAGGACGCCACCGCCCGGCTCTACGGCGTGGACCGGTCAGGCGGAGATGACGAATGACGGCGCGATCTTGGCGAACAGGTTGTTGCGGCCGGTGTCCTCCTCGGTCAGCGGCACGGTGAGACCGACCACCCACAGGTCCTCGCCGCTCGGGATCAGATCGGCGAACGTGGTGCGCCGCAACGAGTTCGCGTCCACGGTCCGGTAGCTGAACTGCTTGGCGACCTCGGGGCCGCCCTGCCGGTCCAGCGGCGTGAGGTCGCTCTGCACGTACTGGTCCTTGCCGGGCCAGGTCTGCCGCAGCGCGTTGAGGTAGCTGTCGATGTTCTTGCCCTGGCCCTGGCCGTAGAACCCGGCGAACCGCTCGACCACCAGCTCGTACTTGCCGTCCGGCGAGACGTAGTGCACGCGGGTGCTCTGCGTGTAGTTCTTCGGCACCCGCTCCTCGACGAACACCACCCAGCCCGGCGGCACCTTGATCTGGTACCCGCCGCCCTTCGCGCCCTTGATCACCGCCGCGTCCCCCGTCCGCAGGACCGGCTCGCCGACCGGCACGTTCTGCGTGGGCGCCAGCACCGGCTGGGTGGTCGTGCTCGGGGCCGCCGGCAACAGGTCCTGGCCCGCGGCTCTCCGGGTCAGCGCGAACCCGCCCCCGGCCGCGCCCACGAACAGCACGAACGCGGTCAGGTAGATCAACGGCCGCGGCACGCCCCGGCGGCGCTGTGCGGGCAGCGGCGCGCTCGGTGTGAACGGCAACGGCCCCGGATCGGCGGCCAGCCCTGGAGCACCGGCGGACTCCTGCGGCGCGGGCGTCGACGGCGGCGTGGTGGTGACGCGGGTCGGCTGCTCGGCCGCCTGCTCCTCGGCCTTCGCGATCGCCTCGAAGGTGAACGCCGAGGTCCCGGGCTCGGGCAGGTACGAGTAGATCCGGCGGCGCACCTCGGCCAGCGACAGCCGCGCGGTGGTGTCCTTGGTCATCAGGCCGGTGATCAGCTCGGCCATCGGGCCGGTCGACTCGGGCTGCGGGACCTTGCCGTTGACCACCTCGAGCAAGGTGGCGATGACGTCGCCCTCCGGGTCGTAGGGGGCGCGGCCCTCCATCGCGGCGAACAGGGTCGCGCCGAGGCTCCACAGGTCGGCGGCCGGCGTCACCTGACCGCCGGAGGCCACCTCGGGCGCGATGTACGCGGGCGAACCGAGGGTGATACCGGTGCTGGTAAGGGTGTGCTCGGAGATGTTGCGGGCGATGCCGAAATCGGCCAGCTTGATCCGGCCGTCCTCGGCCACCAGCACGTTCGCCGGCTTGACGTCCCGATGGGTGATTCCGGCCTGGTGAGCGGCCTGCAGCGCGGCCGCGACCGCGTCCGTGACGGCCGCCGCCTGGGTGATGTCGAGGGGGCCGTGCGTGTTCAGCAGCTGCGCGAGGCTGCTGCCCGGGACGTACTCCATGACCACGAACGGGTCGCCGTGCTCGTTGGCGATGTCATGCAGCGTGACCACGTTCGGATGGGACAGCACACCGATCGCGCGGGCCTCGCGCATGGTGCGTTCCCGCAGCTCATCGGCCTCGCCCTGGGGCATCCCGGGCGGCAGCCGGACCTCCTTGACCGCGACCTGGCGGCGCAGGAACTCGTCGAACGCGCGCCAGACCGTGCCCATGGAGCCATGGCCGATCTCGCTGACCAGTCGGTATCGGCCGGCGATCAGGGGCTGGGTGTCGGTCACCACGCCATTGTGCCGAACCTCTGGTGATGCCCTTGGACAATGGTCCGTGTCACAGGTTGGCTTTAGATCTCTGCCCTAGCATCCAGGGGTATGAACCAGGAGGAACTGGTCCTCGCCGCGGAGTTCCCGACGCCCGCCCGTGAGCAGTGGCAGGAGCTGATCGCCGGTGTCCTGCGCAAGTCCGGCAAGCTGCCGGACTCCGTGCCGGGCGAGGTGTCCGACCTGATCGCCACCAAGACGTACGACGACATCCTTGTACACCCGTTGTATACAAGTGGTGACACTTCGTATACAGCTGGTATGCCGGGGCTGGCGCCGTTCGTCCGCGGCGGGCGGCCCGAGGGCAACGTGGCGACCGGCTGGGACGTGCGGCAACGGCACGCGCACCCCGATCCCGCGATCGCCCGCAAGGCGATCCTCGCCGACCTGGAACACGGCGTGACCTCGCTGTGGCTGGTCGTCGGCGACTCGGGGCTGCCGCTGTCCGCGCTGGCCGACGTGCTCGACGAGGTCTACCTCGACCTGGCGCCGGTCATGCTGGACGCCGGGGCTTCGGTGCTTGAGGCCGCGGACGCCCTCCTGGAGATCCACTCGGACAAGGCCATCCCGGCCAGCGAAGTGGGCGGCAACCTCGGCGCGGACCCGTTGGGCCTGCGTGCCCGGACGGGCGCCGCGCAGGACCTCGCCGGAGCCGTCTCGCTGGCCGTCCGGGTCGCCGGGGAGTATCCGAAGCTGCGCACGATCGTGGTCGACGCGTTGCCGTACCACCAGGCCGGCGGGTCGGACGCCCAGGAGCTGGGCATCTCGATCGCCAACGGGGTGGCGTACCTGCGGGCGCTGACCGATGCGGGCCTGAGCGTCGAGCAGGCAGCGGGCCAACTGGACTTCCGGTACGCGGCCTCCGCGGACCAGTTCCTGACCATCGCCAAGTTCCGGGCCGCGCGGCGGCTCTGGGCGCGGGTCACCGAGGTGTCCGGTTCTGTTGCGGCCCAACGGCAGCACGCGGTCACCTCGCCGGTGATGATGACCCGGCGCGACCCGTGGGTGAACATGCTGCGGACCACCTTGGCGTGCTTCGGTGCCGGGGTCGGTGGAGCGGACGCGGTGACGGTGTTGCCGTTCGACGCGGCCATCGGCCTGCCGGACGACTTCGCCCGCCGGATCGCTCGCAACACGCACGCGGTGCTGCTGGAGGAATCCCGCGTCGCCGGTGTGATCGACCCGGCCGGCGGGTCCTGGTACGTCGAGCAGCTGACCGAGGACCTGGCTTCGGCCGCTTGGGCGTTCTTCCAGGAGATCGAGCGCGCGGGTGGCGTCGAGGCGGCCTCGGGGCTGATCGAGGAGCGGCTCGCTCAGACCTGGGAGCGCCGGTCGCGCAACCTGGCCAAGCGCAAGGACCCGCTCACCGGGGTCAGCGAGTTTCCCAACCTGACCGAGAAACCCGTTGTCCGCCAATCGGCTCCGGCCGTTCCCACGGGTGGTCTGCCCTCGGTCAGGCTGGCTGAAGCGTACGAGGAACTCCGGGACCTGTCGGACGCGCAACCGGTGCGGCCCAAGGTCTTCCTGGCCACACTCGGGTCCGTCGCCTCGCACACGGCGCGGGCCACCTTCGCCGCGAACCTGTTCCAGGCAGGCGGAATCGAGACGCCGAACGCCGGGGCCACCTCGTCGGCGCCGGAGGTCGCGGAGGCGTTCAAGGCCAGCGGTGCCCGGATCGCTTGTATATGCGGTGCGGACAACGTGTATGCAGAGCGCATACAAGATGTATGCAAGGCGCTCGCCGAGGCGGGCGCGGAGAAGGTGCTGGTGGCCGGGCGCGGCGACTACCCGGGTGTGGACGGCTATGTCCACATTGGAGTCGACGTGCTGGCCGTGTTGCGCGAGACCCTTCAGACGCTGGGAGCAGGCGCATGATCCCGAACTTCGCCGACGTCGAGCTGGGCCCGGCCGACCCGGCGGCACTGGCCGACTGGCAGCGCGCGCTGGCCGAGTCCACCGGCAAGGGCGCGGACGCCCTGGTCTGGGAGACGCCGGAAGGCATTGGCGTCAAACCGGTCTACACCGCCGAGGACCTCGAGGGCATCGACTTCCTGTCGACCTACCCGGGCATCGCACCGTTCCTGCGCGGCCCGTACCCGGCGATGTACGTGACCCAGCCGTGGACCATCCGCCAGTACGCTGGGTTCTCCACCGCCGAGGAGTCCAACGCCTTCTACCGCCGCAACCTCGCGGCCGGCCAGAAGGGTCTGTCGGTGGCGTTCGACCTGGCCACCCACCGCGGCTACGACTCCGACCACCCGAGAGTGACCGGCGACGTCGGCATGGCCGGGGTGGCGATCGACTCGATCTACGACATGCGCCAGCTCTTCGACGGCATCCCGCTGGACAAGATGAGCGTGTCGATGACCATGAACGGCGCGGTCCTGCCGGTGCTCGCGCTCTACGTTGTGGCCGCTGAGGAACAGGGGGTGGCGCCCGAGCAACTCGCGGGCACCATCCAGAACGACATCCTCAAGGAGTTCATGGTCCGCAACACCTACATCTACCCGCCCGCGCAGTCGATGCGGATCATCTCCGACATCTTCGCGTACACCTCGCAGCACATGCCGAAGTACAACTCGATCTCCATCTCCGGCTACCACATGCAGGAGGCGGGCGCGACGGCCGACCTGGAGCTGGCGTACACGCTGGCCGACGGGGTCGAGTACATCCGGGCGGGGATGGACGGCGGCCTGGGCATCGACGCGTTCGCGCCGCGGCTGTCGTTCTTCTGGGCGATCGGGATGAACTTCTTCATGGAGGTCGCCAAGCTGCGCGCGGCCCGGCTGCTGTGGTCCAGGCTGGTCAACCAGTTCGGGCCGAAGTCGCCGAAGTCGTTGTCGCTGCGGACCCACTCGCAGACCTCGGGCTGGTCGCTGACCGCGCAGGACGTGTACAACAACGTCGTGCGGACGTGCATCGAGGCGATGGCCGCCACCCAGGGCCACACGCAGTCCTTGCACACCAACGCTTTGGACGAGGCGCTCGCGTTGCCGACGGACTTCTCCGCGCGCATCGCCCGTAACACGCAGCTGGTGCTGCAGCAGGAATCCGGCACGACCCGGGTGATCGATCCCTGGGGCGGCAGTGCTTTCGTCGAGCGGCTGACCTACGAGCTGGCCCGCAAGGCGTGGGGCCACATCGAGGAGGTCGAGGCCGCGGGCGGGATGGCGCGGGCGATCGACGCGGGCATCCCGAAGCTGCGCATCGAGGAGGCGGCGGCCCGCACCCAGGCGCGCATCGACTCCGGGCGCCAGCCGGTGATCGGCGTGAACAAGTACCGCGTGGACACCGACGAGCAGATCGAAGTGCTCAAAGTGGACAATGCCGGGGTTCGCGCGCAGCAGCTGGAAAAGCTGAGGCGGTTGCGGTCCGAACGCGACGAGGACGCCTGCCAGGAGGCGCTGCGGCGGTTGACCGCGGGCGCCGAGGGCAAGGAGAACCTGCTCGCGCTGGCCATCGACGCGGCCCGCAAGAAGGCGACCGTCGGCGAGATCTCCGGTGCGCTGGAGCGGGTCTGGGGCCGGCACGGCGGGCAGATCCGTACGATCTCGGGGGTGTACCGCGAGGAGGTCGGAACCGGAGTGTCCAATGTGGACAACGCGCGCTCGCTGGTCGAGGACTTCGCTTCGGCCGAAGGCCGCCGGCCGCGGATCCTGGTCGCCAAGATGGGCCAGGACGGGCACGACCGCGGCCAGAAGGTGATCGCGACCGCGTTCGCCGACCTCGGCTTCGACGTGGACGTGGGCCCGCTGTTCCAGACCCCGGCCGAGGTGGCCCGCCAGGCGATCGAGGCGGACGTGCACGTCGTGGGCGTGTCGTCGCTCGCGGCCGGGCACCTGACCCTGGTCCCGGCGCTGCGCCACGAGCTGGCCGAGGCGGGCCGACCGGACATCATGATCGTGGTCGGCGGCGTCATCCCGCCGCAGGACTTCGACGCGCTGTACGAGGCCGGTGCCGCGGCGATCTTCCCGCCCGGGACCGTGATCTCCGAGGCGGTGGTGGACCTGCTGGGCAAGCTGCGGGCGCAGCTCGGGCATGACTGACTTCGTCCGCGGTGTCCTCGCCGGTGAGCGGGCCGTCCTGTCCAGGGCGATCACGCTCGTCGAGTCGACCCGCGCCGACCACCGCCAGCAGGCCCAGGAGATGCTCGTCGAGCTGCTGCCGCACGCCGGCGGGGCGCACCGGGTGGGCATCACCGGTGTGCCCGGTGTGGGCAAGTCGACGTTCATCGACGCGTTGGGCACGACGCTGACCGCGGCCGGTCACAAGGTCGCGGTGCTCGCCGTGGACCCGTCGTCCAGCAAGACCGGCGGCAGCATCCTCGGCGACAAGACCCGGATGGCCCGGCTAGCGGTCGACCCCGCGGCCTTCATCCGGCCGTCGCCGACCTCGGGCACGCTCGGCGGGGTGGCCAGGGCCACCCGCGAGACGATCGTGCTGATGGAGGCGGCCGGGTACGACATCGTGCTGGTCGAGACGGTCGGTGTCGGGCAGTCCGAGATCACCGTGGCCGGGATGGTCGACTGCTTCCTGTTCCTGACCCTCGCCCGGACGGGTGACCAGCTGCAGGGCATCAAGAAGGGCGTGCTGGAGCTGGCCGACGTGATCGCGGTCAACAAGGCGGACGGCGAGCACGAGAAGGAGGCCCGCAAGGCCGCCCGCGAGCTCGCCGGGGCGCTGCGGCTGCTGCGGTCGGGCGGGGAGCTGTGGACGCCACCCGTGCTGACCTGCAGCGGGCTGACCGGCGCGGGCCTGGACACGCTGTGGGAGCAGGTCCGCTCGCATCACTCGACGCTCGACGCGGCGGGTGAGCTGGCCGCCAAACGCAGCCGTCAGCAGGTGGACTGGACGTGGGCGATGGTCCGCGACGCGCTGATGACCCGGCTGCACGACAACCCAGAGGTACGGGCCATCACCCCAGAGGTGGAACGTGACGTCCAGGACGGGCGACTGACCCCGACCCTGGCGGCTGAACGGATCCTGAAGGCCTTCGGCTTGCGTTAATGTTGCGGAATGGTACGAACCGTATCCCGGGCGTTGCTGGTTTCGCTGTTCGCGCTGGTGTTCGTGCTTCCGGTCGGTGCCATCGCGGGCCAGTCGGACCACGGTGTCCCAGTGGTCGCGGCGCAGCAGTCGACGGCGCCCGCGGGCCCGGACATCCCGCCCGCGCCGACCACGCAGGACGGCGCCAACACACGGAACAAGCTGGTCATCGGCGTGGCGGCGGCGGTGCTGCTGGGCATCGTGATCATCGGCCACCGGGCGCGCAGCAAACGGCAGAAGGACTCCGGCGGTAGTTGATCTCCCTCAAGATCCACGATTGAGTGGTATTCGCTGGGCGGTCATTGCTTCGGCCTGGGTAAAATCGGCTGTGCCGCTCGGCGCTCCGGCTCTACCGGCGACCGGTTTGATCAACGGGTCTGGCAGTTGCCGCACAGCCCCATAGGGCAGGATGAGCCGCGAGTGACACTTCTCTTGCGCCGACCGTGCAGGATGTTCATTCAAGACAACGAAGCTCGAATCGGTGTCACGCTCGCGTGATGCTGCCGCGGAGGTGCGGCGTGACTGTTCTGGACTCACGGGTGGACTCCCCGGACGGGGACCCCGAGGTGTTGATCACCGGCACTGCCGCCACGATGCCTGTTGTGGACGACATCGGTGCGGGTAGAGGGCCGTCCTGGTTGGACGGATGGCTTTCCGCGAGCATTGGCGACATCGTCTCGTGGTACCGGCACATCCATGCGAACCCGGAACTGTCCAGGCAGGAGTTCCGCACGACGCAACTGCTTGCCACGATGTTGCATTCGGCGGGGCTGCAGCCGGTGATCGGGCCAACTGGCACTGGGCTGATCTGCGAGGTCGGCACCGGTGACCGGTGTGTGGCGCTGCGTGCGGACATCGATGCGTTGCCACTGCAGGAATCGACCGGTTTGCCGTTCTCGTCCACGGTGGACGGCGTGGCGCACTCGTGTGGACACGATGCGCACACGACGATCCTGCTCGCGGCGGGGCTGGCGCTCGCGTCCGCTCCGGAGCTGCCGGGGCGGGTGCGGCTGATCTTCCAGCCGGCCGAGGAGACCATGCCCGGCGGCGCGCTGGACATGATCGACGCGGGTGCGTTGAACGGGGTGGAGCGGATCTTCGGGCTGCACTGCGACCCGCGGGTCGAGGTCGGCCGGATCGGCACCCGCGTGGGCGCCATCACGTCCGCCACGGACCTGCTGGAGCTGCGCCTGACCTCCCCCGGCGGGCACACTTCCCGCCCGCATCTGACGGCCGACCTGGTGCACGCGCTGGGCACGTTGATCACGGGCCCGCCCGCCCTGCTGTCCCGGCGTGTCGACCCCCGGTCGGGCACGGTGCTGGTGTGGGGCGCGGTGCACGCGGGCGAGGCGCCCAACGCGGTGCCGGAGGAAGGCCTGCTGCGCGGCACCCTCCGAACGGGTGACCACGACGTGTGGGAGGACATGGAACCGCTGGTGGCGGGCCTGGTCCAGTCGCTGATGACACCCCTCGGGGTGGGTTACGAGCTGCACCACCGCCGCGGCGTGCCGCCGGTGGTGAACGACAGCGAGTCGACGGCGATCCTGCGCGCGGGCATCGAGTCGGCGCTGGGCGGGGACGCGCTGGCGGGGACCAAGCAGTCCTCCGGTGGCGAGGACTTCGGGTGGTACCTGGAGCACGTGCCGGGCAGCTTCGCCCGCCTGGGCGTCTGGCCCGGCGACGGCGTCATGCGCGACCTCCACCAACCCACCTTCCAGCTGGACGAGCGAGCCCTCCTCACCGGCATCCGCGTCATGGTCCACACCGCCCTCACGGCCCTCGCCAGCTAGTTATCCACAGGGGTTATCCACACCCTGGCCGCCCGGGCATGCGTCCCGCCATCGTGGACGCATGCCCAAACCGCCGCCGCCCAACTCCATCGCCACCCCAGCCCCCGACACCGCCACGCCCCAGCTCACCTCGGGCCAGGCGCCGCACCCTGCCCCAGCCCAGGTCACACTTCCTCCCGCGTCCGGCCTAGCGCCGCACACCGCCCCGATCGACCGCATCCCCGAGCCCACCTCCGGCCCGGCGCCCCACGCTGCCCCGTCTCTCCCCGCTTCCGGCCCGGCGCCTCACGCTGCCCCAAGCCACGTCACACCCGAGCCCACCTCGGGCGTAGTCTCCGTCGCTGCTCCAGCCCAGCTTGCACGCGAGCTCATCTCTGACCCAGCGCCTCACGTTGCCCTGCCTGAGCTCGACCTGGACTCCGCTCTCGGCCCGGCAGAACACGCTGCTCCGCCCGAGCGCATGCTTGAGCCGATCCTGAGCCTGGCGCCGCACGCTTCCTCAAGCCGACCCATCCCGGGCCCGGCTTCTAGCGCTGTCCACGCACCAGCTCGAGCCGCCCCCATCCATCCGGAGCCGCCCAGCTCCACCACCCCGCCGAGCCCCACCAATCCCGGTGCCGTCGAACCGGCGCTGAACACCGCCCCGCCTCAACCGACATCCGCCCTGGACACCGAGTTCCCGACATCCGCCGCGCTCATCGCCTGGCTGGACTCCCTCGGCGTGCCCTGGCGAACCTTCCTGGGCCAAGAAGCCAACCCCGAACCCCTTCCGTACCACCACCCACCCGCAAGCCTCCAGGCTTTCGCCGGCCCGGAGGCTCCAGCCGACTCGCCGCCCAGCGCGCACCACGCCCGCGCCGAGCCACAGGCAGAGTTGTCCGCCACCTCACCCTGCCCAGACGCCTTCGCCCCGGTCCTCGATCCGGCCCCCGCCCCAGCCGCCAACCCAGGCCCTGACCTGGCAGTTGACGTGGCCGCCGACCTCGCCGCCAACGCCCCCATCGACACCTTCGCCGCCGCCTCAGCCTCCGACCCGACTGCCCACACCGCCTCCGGCCTAGTTGCCCATCTCGCCCCCGGCTCCGCCACCGACCCGACTGCCCACACCGCCTCTGACCTGGTCGCCCATACCGCCATCGGCACAGCTACCGGTCCGGCCGCCCTCATCGCCGCCGACTCCCGCCCTACTGCTTCCGCCCTCTCGATCCACACCTCTATCCACAGCACTGCCGACGCCGCCGCCCCCGACAGTGCCGCAGACCCAGCCGAAGCTGCCGCCGTCCCGCGGTTCCCCGCCCCGCTCCTGCCGACCGCCAGGCTCCACTTCCGCCCCCGACCGGACATCCCCGTCACCCACCACCGCCCGTTCCATGTCCAACCCGGCATGCGAAGCCCCGAGGCCCGCGCAGCCGAGGCGGAGATGATCAGGAAAGCGGCGGAGGCCCTCCGCCAAGCAGGCCCGGAGGCGGTCCTGACCAGCCACACAGCGGTCCGCCTCTACGGCTGCACGGCTGCGGAGATGTCACCCATCCACGTGTTGCTGCGCCCGGGTCGCAGGATCCGGGGCAGGGTGGGGCTCACCATCCATCGGGGGAGGTGGGAACGGCATCAGACGGAGGCCGTGCATGACCTGCGGACGCTGTCGCTGGATCACGCGCTGGCGGTGATGCTGGGCCACGCGGAGTTCGCCACGGCGCTGTTGTGCCTGCACCAGGCACTCGCGCGGCATCCGCCGGGGTTCCGGGATCTTGTCCGGGCCGCGGTCAAGGTGCTGCCTGACTCGGCGTCGCGCCGCCGTGCGGAGGTCCTCCTGGTCAGCTAGGCCCGATGCCCTGGCAGGGGCGGATCCGGAGGTCCGCCACGTAGTCGGCGGGCGCGCCGGCCGCTTCGGCGGCGTCGGCGACCACACCCAGGTAACGAGCGGAAGGGAGACCACCTTCGTAGGCGTCCAGCACGTACAGCCAGGCGACCACCGACCCCTCGAGGGTCTGCACCCGCAGGCGGATCTTCTTGTACAGGCCGAGCGCGCCCTCCCAACGGTCCAGCCGGGACTCGTCCCGGGGGCTCACGTCGTACAGGACGGCGAAGACCTGCGACTCCTGATCTTCGACGATGGTGGCCAGGGCGCCTTCCCAGCCGAGATCCTCGCCTCCGAAGGTCAAACGCCAGCCGACGAGCCACCCGGTCCCCGCCATGGGCGAGTAGGGCGCTCGCTCGAGCATCTGGCTGGGATCCATGTTGGACCCATAAGCAGCGTAGAGCGGCACGACGGACAGCGTAGCGACCCGATACATCCCCCGACGGGATGCGGCTCGGGGAGTCACGCGTACGGTTTACGTGGATCTGCTTCAGTTCGGCATGTGGAGGGGCCCGTTGACCCGGATCGTGATCATGGGGGGCGGTATCGCCGGCTATGAGGCGGCTCTCGTCGCCGCGCAGCACGGCGCGGACGTCACGATCGTCGAGCGCGACGGCCTGGGTGGCGCGTGTGTGCTCTACGACTGTGTGCCGTCCAAGACGTTCATCGCCTCGGCGGGTGCCCGGTCGGCCTTCCGTAATGCCGATGAGCTGGGGATTCGGACCAACGGTTCGGAGGCCGCGATCGAGCTGCCCGTGGTGCACGGGCGGGTGCGTGGGCTGGCGCTCGCGCAGTCGGCGGACATCCGGGCCCGGCTGCAGCGCGAGGGCGTCCGGTTGATCGCGGGCGTGGCGCGGTTCGTGGACGAGCAGCCCGGGCTGGCCGCGCACCGTATCCAGGTCGTGCCCCACACGGGTGAACCTGAGGTGCTCGGCGCGGATGTGACGCTGATCGCAACCGGCGCGACCCCGCGGGTGCTGCCCGGGGCGGTGCCGGACGGTGAGCGGATCCTCGACTGGCGGCAGCTGTACGACTTGACGGAGCTGCCCGAGCACCTGGTGGTGATCGGCTCCGGGGTGACCGGCGCGGAGTTCGCGTCGGCCTACACCGAGATGGGCGTGAAGGTCACGGTCGTGTCCAGCCGCGACCGGATCCTGCCGCACGAGGACGCGGACGCCGCCGCGGTGCTGGAGGACGTGTTCGCCGAGCGCGGTACTGAGCTGTACAAGCACGCGCGTGCCGAGAAGGTCGAGCGGGTGACCGACGGGGTCGTCGTCTACCTCGCGGACGGCCGCAAGATCGAGGCGAGCCACGCGCTGATGACGGTCGGGTCGGTGCCGAACACCGGTGACATCGGCCTGGACAAGATCGGCATCGAGCCGGGCCCGGGCGGGTTCATCTCGGTGGACCGCGTGTCGCGCACGGGCGTGCCGGGCGTGTACGCGGCGGGTGACTGCACGGGCGTGCTGATGCTCGCGTCGGTGGCCGGGATGCAGGGCCGCATCGCGATGTGGCACGCCCTGGGTGAGGGTGTCGCGCCGATCCGGTTGAAGACGGTCGCGGCGAACGTGTTCACCCACCCGGAGATCGCCACGGTCGGCATCAGCCAGCACGCCATCGACTCCGGCGAGGTGCCCGCGCGCACGATCATGCTGCCGCTGGCGACGAACGCGCGGGCCAAAATGGAGGGTCTGCGCCGGGGTTTCGTGAAGTTGTTCTGCCGCCCGGCGACCGGTGTGGTGATCGGCGGCGTGGTGGTCGCGCCGACCGCGAGCGAGCTGATCCTGCCGATCGCGATCGCGGTGCAGAACCAGCTGACCGTCGAGCACCTCGCGCTGACGTTCTCGGTGTATCCCTCGCTGTCGGGGTCGATCACCGAGGCGGGGCGCCGCTTGATGCGCCACGACGACTTGGATTGACGGCAACCTCCCCAGCGGGTCCGGCGTGTTCAGGGTGTCTGGAACACGCTGGGGAGGCATTCCATGAAACTCGGAAAGGTCGTGACCGCCACCGGTCTCGCATTGGTCGTAGGTGCGTTGCCGGCGGTGGCACAGCAGGACTCGGGCCC
>CBIMJO010000004.1:0-25975 GCA_966244135.1 uncultured Actinocrispum sp.
CACCAAGGGCTTCAAGTTCTCGACCTACGCCACGTGGTGGATCCGTCAGGCCATCACCCGCGGCATGGCCGACCAGGGCCGCACCATCCGCCTCCCCGTCCACCTCGTCGAGCAGGTGAACAAGCTCGCGCGGATCAAGCGCGACCTGCACCAGACGCTCGGCCGCGAGGCGACGAACGAGGAGCTCGCGAAGGAGTCGGGCCTGTCCGTCGACAAGGTCGCCGACCTGCTCGACCACGCTCGTGACCCGGTCAGCCTGGACATGCCGGTCGGGGCCGAGGAGGACGCGCCGCTGGGCGACTTCATCGAGGACTCCGAGGCGACCGACGCCGAGGGCGCGGTGATTTCGGGCCTGCTGCAGGACGACCTCCGCCGGGTCCTGGCGACGCTGGATGAGCGTGAGCAGCACGTGATCCGGCTGCGCTACGGAATCGACGATGGTCAGCCGCGCACGCTGGACCAGATCGGCAAGCGCTTCGGCCTGTCCCGCGAACGTGTGCGGCAGATCGAGCGCGAGGTCATGTCCAAGCTGCGCCAGGGCGAGCGGGCCGAGAAGCTCCGCGCTTACGCCAGCTGAAGGTGACGCAAGTCACGTAGCCGCCTCGGTCGTGTCGTGACGTGGGTCACAATACTGGGCGGCACAACGGAACCTCGCGGCGCGCACAACCAAGAACGGTGCGTAGTCGCTTGCCTCGGGAGGTCGCGGCGGTCGGGGGCTGGCGCGGCTTTCCGCAATGCTCCGCACGTCACGGGTGATGGGATCACAGGGGTGCGATTCCCATCACCCCGTGACGCGCGGTCCACCTTCCACACACGAGCAGTCGCTCAGCGCGGTCGCCGGAAATCCAGGCGCACACACATCCGTACCTGCCCGCAGACCCGGCTCGTCCTCACGATCAACCAGCGGTCTTATTCCGGGCCTATAGAACCACGTGCGCAAGCCATCTCGTCGTCACAACGGATGGCTGTTCTCCCCAGGCACCGGCTATGCACCCCCACGCGAGCACCAGGAACGCCGTTCCCGCTGTAGTCGAACCCGGTCGGCACGGCCTTTCGTCCGACGCACGTGCCCCACTAGCGGGCCCTCACGTTCACCACGAATTCGACATGCAACCAGCAGGTCCTTTGTTTGGCGCAGGCGGTGAACAATGCCCCGCGGCAAGATCAGCCGTCTTCAGACCCCGGTCAGCCGCGCATCGTCAACCCCAGCAACCACAGGTCCCGCGACGTCCACACAGACCACAGTTCGATGCGCTCCGCGCACCCGACCTGCAGCCACAGGACCGCGACTGAGATCCGCACACGGCGGCGTCCTGAATCGCTCCTGTGACCCACTCAACGCGGCGCCGCATCGGACGGTTCCCAGCGTATTCGGTAACGTCACGGATGTTCCCGACCGCGCGCAAAGGAGCCCGCGTGACCACCACCGCTTTCCAATACACCGACGTGCTCCCCCTCGCTCCGGACAACCAGACCGAGTACCGGTTGGTCACCCCGGACGGCACGCGCGTGATCGAAGCCGCTGGCCGCCAGTTCCTCGAAGTCGACCCGGCGGTGCTGACCCTGCTCGCCCGGGAGGCGATCAAGGACATCCAGCACCTGCTCCGACCATCGCACCTTGCCCAGTTGCGAGCCATCGTCGACGACCCAGAGGCTTCCGCGAACGACCGGTTCGTCGCGATGGACCTCCTGCGCAACGCGTGCATCTCGGCCGGCGGCGTGCTGCCGATGTGCCAGGACACCGGAACCGCGATCGTGATCGGCAAGCGCACCGAGGGCGTACTGACCGGCGGCACGGACGAGGAAGCCCTGTCACTGGGCATCTTCGAGGCGTACCAGCAGCTCAACCTGCGCTACTCGCAGATGGCGCCGGTGACGTTCTGGGACGAGCGCAACACCGGGACCAACCTGCCCGCGCAGATCGAGCTCTACAACGCACCGGGCACAGACCCTCGCTACGACTTCCTGTTCATGGCGAAGGGCGGCGGCAGCGCCAACAAGACCTTCCTATACCAGGAGACCAAAGCGGTCCTGAACCCCAGCCGCCTGGCCAAGTTCCTCGACGAGAAGCTGCGCAGCCTCGGCACCGCCGCCTGCCCGCCCTATCACCTGGCGATCGTCGTCGGTGGACTCTCGGCAGAGCACAACCTCAAGGTCGCCAAGCTCGCGTCGGCCCGCTACCTGGATCACCTGCCCCTGGAGGGATCCGCGCTCGGACATGGCTTCCGGGATGTCGACCTCGAGCAGCAGGTCCTGGAGATGACCCGCCAGTTCGGCATCGGCGCCCAGTTCGGCGGAAAGTACTTCTGCCACGATGTCCGAGTCATCCGTCTGCCCCGGCATGGCGCGTCCTGCCCCGTCGGTGTCGCGGTGTCCTGTTCGGCCGACCGCCAGGCCAAGGCCAAGATCACCGCGGATGGTGTCTTCATCGAGCAGCTGGAACGGGACCCAGCGCACTTCCTGCCTGATGTGCATGGTGAGGATCTGTCCGAAGAGGTCGTACGGATCGACCTGACCCGTCCGATGGCCGAGATCCGTTCGACGCTTTCCGCGCTGCCAGTGAAAACCCGTCTTTCACTGACCGGCCCGCTCGTAGTCGCCCGGGACATCGCGCACGCAAAGATCAAGGAACGCCTCGACGCCGGCGAACCCATGCCGCAGTACCTCCACGACCACCCGGTGTACTACGCAGGCCCCGCCAAGACCCCGGAGGGATACGCCTCCGGCTCCTTCGGTCCCACCACGGCCGGCCGGATGGACTCGTACGTGGAGCAGTTCCAGGCCGCAGGCGGCTCACTTGTCATGCTCGCCAAGGGAAACAGGTCCCGTCAGGTCACGGACGCCTGCCAGACACACGGCGGCTTCTACCTCGGCTCGATCGGTGGCCCGGCCGCCCGCCTGGCTCAGGACTGCATCCGGAAGGTCGACGTCCTGGAATATCCGGAGCTCGGCATGGAAGCCGTGTGGCAGATCGAGGTCGAGGACTTCCCCGCCTTCATCGTGGTCGACGACAAGGGCAACGACTTCTTCGCCGAGACATCGACGCCGACCCTGCAGATCTCGTTCCGTAAGTAGACACCGCTGATCCGGATACCTGAGGCGCTGTCGACATCTCTGCGCAAGTACGAACCCGAGACCAGCACAGCGTGGCTCGAAGCGTTACCCACGTTGGCGAACACCTACCTGGAGCGCTGGCGTCTCCGCTTGGACGGAGAGCCAGCGCACGGTGTGGTGGCGCTGGTTCTTCCAGTGACCAAAACGGACGGTCAACGCGCTGCCCTGAAACTGCAGCCGGTTTCGCACGAGACCATCGACGAACCGGTAGCTCTCCGGCAGTGGGATGGCAACGGCGCCGTCCGTCTTCTCGACCATGATCCCGAGTCCGGGACGATGCTCCTGGAACGGCTGCATGCTGATCGTCCACTTTCGACGGTGCCAGACGAGATGACTGCGGTTCGGATTCTTTCCAAACTCATGGCCAGACTCGTCACCAAGCAAGCCCCAGAAGGCATACGTCGCTTGGCGGACATCGCCCAAGCCATGGTCGAACGGACACCCCGGGTGGCCTCAGCGCTGGCTGATCCCGACGATCGCCGCCTTCTCCACACCTGCGCGGCAGCCGTGCGCGAACTCCTCCCCGAACCAGGCGATCGGTTGCTGCACTGGGACCTGCACTACGACAACATTCTCACAGGCGACCGCGAACCGTGGCTCGCCATCGATCCCAAACCTCTCGCCGGCGACCCAGCGTTCGAACTCCTGCCCGCCCTCGTCAACCGATGGCACGACATCGTGGCATCCGGCGACGTGAGCCGTGGCATCATGCGCCGATTCGACGCGATGACGGAGATCCTCGGTCTGGACCGGCAACGAGCAATCGGCTGGACACTAGGACGAGTTCTGCAGAACTGCTTGTGGCTCATAACCGATCATGAGCCCGCCCTGCCACCTGAGCAGACCGCGATCGTCTACACCCTTCTGTCCCGTACCTGATCAGTAGTAGCAAACTTCTAGCGCTCACAAAGGCCTCCCCGCAGATGTCTTGGCATCAACCACGCTCGTGCACAACGGAAGGAGGCACGAGCGACAGCTCACAGGTTCAGCTTGACACCGACCACGCCGTCCACCAGCAACTGTCGCGCGCCCATCACCCAAACGTGTATCAGGACATCTGAGCCAGAAGTCCGCATACACAAGCGGTTCAGCCGAGATGGGAAGCCCGGCCGGCGGGGCAGACTGGCCGGGCGCGCTCTTAGACGGTGCGTTTCTGGTAGACCAGGGCGACTGGGCGGTCGGCGAGCGGCGCATTGAGAGTCACCGTGAACGAGGGATAACGGATGTCCATCGTGCACATCTGTTCCTTGGCCGGGCTGGACTCGACCATGTTCAGCACGACGTGCTGCTCGTTCTGTTCGGCGATCTCCACGCTTGCCTTACTACAGCCACCTTCCTGGGCGACCAGCCCGATTCTGGAGCCGTCCCCCTCGGTCCACACCTTCCGCGGGTACCCCTCGGGAAGCTGAGAAGTGTCGACTTTGGCCACGAGTTTGGCCCCGGCAGGCGCCTCACCTGGCGTCTGCGGCTCCGAACTCGGGTCAGCGGTGGAGATTTCGGGTGGGTTCGATCCCGAGCCGGGATCGGCGGTGGCGCCACACGCGGCAGCGCTCAACGCGAGAAGGACCCCGGCTCCAAGGGTGGCTAGGCGTCTCATGTAGCAGAGACGGGAGCAGCCCGCCCGCGGGTTGCATCCACTGTCGGCAAAACAAGTTCTCGACCTTGATGTGCGCGAAACCGCGATACCCGGACGGGTGAAACACCTGTCCAACCAGCAAGAACATCGATAAAGTGAACCCATGTTCGAAAGCTCAAAACCCCATCGACCCGATCCCCACGCGGCCGTTCCCATACCCGAGATGACCGCCACGCAGTGCCTGGAGGTGATCACCCACGCCCAAGAGGTGAAGTCCCACTACGACGCTCGAGAGGCGCAGGCGCTGGCCCGCTTCGCCGAGTTGCGCCAGCCCACCCAGCGCGGTTCGGAACTGGCCGAGGGCGCCAGGGACGAGGTGGCCATGGAACTCGGGGTGTCGCCACACACAGCGGCGACGAAGATCCTGCAGGCTCGCAGCCTCGTCACGAGGCTACCGGCAACGGTAACAGCCCTGTCCGACGGAAAAATCGACTACAAGCGCGCCATGTCCATGAACGACCTGACCGACGTGCTGTCCAATGAGGACGCCAAAGAGGTCGAGCAGCGGGTCCTGGCCGGTGGCAAAAGGCCCAACCCCACCAAGTTCCGCGACGCCGTCAGGTATCAGGTGTTGAAGGCCGACCCTGAAGGTGCGGAACGCCGGCGTGCGGAGGCACGCCTGAACCGAGGCGTGACCTCGACACCGGGCAACGACAGCATCAGCCAGCTGACCGCCCGGCTCACTGCCGAGGAGTGCGCCGCCGCCCATCAGCGGATCACCCTGCTCGCGCAACGGGCGAAGACTCCGGACAAGACGATGGCGGAGTGCCGCGCGGACGTGCTGATGGATTTGATCATGGGTCAGGACAGCGATCGTGTCGATGTCCAGGTGCACGTGACTGTGCCGATAACCACACTGATGGGGTTGAACGATCACCCGGGCGAGATCTCCGGATATGGTCCGATCACCGCCGACCACGCCCGCGAGCTGGCGAGGAACGCGACCTGGCGCAGGGTGATCACCGACCCCACTGGACAGATCCTGGAGACGAGTCCACGCCGGTACCCCTCCCCTACCCTGGCGAACCACGTCGGCACGCCGAGCGGCCGGTGTCGTCTGACGGGATGCACTGCTCCCGTGGAAGATTCCAGGCTTCCCGTGCCGAGCGGTGACATTGCCTCAGGGACAGTTCACCCGGAACGGAGGAGGCTGTGTCGGTTCCATAGTGCGATGGGCTATGGAACCAGCGCGGAAGCGCCCGCACCGAACGCGTCCGATTCGAACGCCATTGATTCGCCGGTCGTCGCCACTATTCCGGAGCAGCGCAATGCGCCACCGTACTGAGTCGGCCCCAAGCAGGCTCTCCCCCGCCAATACAGGATTGACGGGGGATGCTACGAGCCTGATCAGACCTTGCGCAGGCCTGCAACTGCTTGGCGAATCGCCTCGAGCCGGCCCGGGGAGGCCAAACCAGCGTGGTAGAGATGAAACTCCTCCACACCCTCCTCAGCAAGGGCGCGCATTTCCGCGAGCATGGCCGATCCGTCCACCGGCTTAGGAGGTAGAGCCAACACGTACCCCGCGATCCTGGTTTCCGGCGCGAGCTTGCGCAATGCCCGGATGTTCGGCGTACTCGCTTCCGGCCCAGGCCAGCACATAGCCACCAGCGCGTCCACGTCCGCGCCGACCTCGGGTGCCACCGTGGCGAAGGGACCGGTCCCCCACGGATCGGAGGTCGCGTGCACAATCACCCTGGTTTCGGGTGCCAGCTCACGGATCCGACCGACCAGCAGTCTGCGCAAGTTACCCGCGATGCCAGTGCGCACAGCGGAAACCGCATTGGCCACCGGTCCCAGAACCGACTCGACATCGGCAGGCTCGGACTCGTCGACCGCAGCCCGAACGCGGGAGCGAAGGTCGGACGCATCCGGATACTGTCCAGAGCACCCAGCGCAGAAGCAAAGTGAAAGGAGTTTCTGCCGGACCACACCCCAGTCACTGCCATCAGTCTTCTCGTGATGCCCACCATGCACGAAACCAAGCGGGCCACACGCCTCTAGCACGACACCGTCCGGCTGGCCAACCTCGACGATCTCCTCGATGAGTGTCCGGCCGTACTCCACAACGTCCGCATTGGACGGGCATAGGGCGTACGGGTAGCGGTCGCCGAAGGCATTCACCACCGTAAGGTCGGGATGTTCATCTCCCAATCGACTCGAGTGGGTGAGGACGGTCCACGCGTACACCGGGAGTCCAGCGTCACGAAGAGCATCGCGTGCGGTCAGGTAGGACGACTCGTCGACCCATGATGGCTCGGCGGGCCGCAACCGCTTGCCCTGCCAGGTTTCTTCGCGGACAGGAAGGTAGAACGCCGCATGGCAGGCGTCGATCAGCCGGTGGCCAGGATGAGAAGGCGTGGCTGCACGGACCGTGTGGTACGAGGCCGCCAAGGCGACTGCGTCCACGCCAAGTCCTGCGATGCGCCCTGCCGCGTCCGGATCTCCGACGACATCCCACGGGTAGACGTGGGCGACCGTGTTCACCACCGCGGACGCTTCCTCTCGTAGGTCGGGTCGAACTTCTTCATGTAGCCGGTGTCGTCGCGCTGAACGATGCCGCAGGTCCGGTAGTTCTCGGCCAGCCGGGCCAGTACGTCGCGGTCGAGTTCGATGCCCAGGCCCGGTCCGGTCGGGACTGGGATCGAACCGTCCACGAAGGACAACACGCCAGGCGCCACGACATCGTCGGCGGCGTTCCACGGGTAGTGAGTGTCGCAGGCGTAGGTGAGGTTTGGCGTGGCAGCAGCCAGGTGCGTCATCGCGGCAAGGCTGATGCCCAGGTGCGAGTTGGAGTGCATGGACAGGCCGATGCCGAACGTCTCGCAGATCGCGGCGAGGTTGGCCGACCGTCGGAGGCCGCCCCAGTAGTGGTGGTCGGAGAGGATGACCTGCACCGCGTTCACCGCGACCGAGGGAGCGAGGTGTTCGAAGGAGACCACGCACATGTTGGTGGCCAACGGCATCGGGGCCTTGGCGGCGACCTGGGACATCCCGGCGATCTCGGAAGTGGGGTCCTCTAGGTATTCCACGACGCCGTCGAGGGCTGCGGCCACCTCAATGGAAGTTTCGACCGTCCACGCCGCGTTGGGGTCCAGGCGCAGCGGGGTGTCCGGGAAGGCCTCGCGGAGCGCGCGGATCGCCTCGATCTCTTGCTTGGGCGGGAAAACACCTCCCTTGAGCTTGATTGAGCCGAAGCCGTACTCGTTGATCAGCATTCGTGCCTGCGCGACGACGCCGTCCGGATCGATCGCCTCGCCCCACTGGTCCGGCTCCGCGCCGGGATGGCCGGCCCACTTGTAGAAGAGGTAGGCGCTGTAGGGCACCGTGTCGCGGATGGCTCCGCCGAGGAGGTCGACCACGGGGCGGCCGGTGGCTTTTCCTTGGATATCAAGGCAGGCGACCTCGAATGGCGAGTACACGCGGTCGACGGTGCCGGGGGCGGAGATCTTTCCGGTGAGGCCGTGCTTGTCGTCGCCGGACTGGCCGCCCAGGGCTGCCGCCACGCGCTGGTGCATGGGGCCGGTGGCGAAGGCGTCCAAGCCGATCAGAGCCGGGGCGACGGTGCGCAGCCGCTCCAGGTGGCCGATGTCTCCGTAGGTCTCGCCGAGGCCCGAGATGCCGTCCTCGGTATGCGCCTCGACGATTGTGCGCAGCGCCCAGGGTTCGTGGACGCCGGCCGAGTTGAGCAGAGGCGGGTCGCGGAAGGCGATGGGGGTCAGGACGATGTCGGTGATCTTCAGTCCAGGGGTCTTCACAATCAGGCCTCCAGGGCGGCACGGCCGGCCGCGATGATCCGGTCCAGCTCGGCCAGGTGCTCGGGGGTGGGGTCGATGAGCGGTGGGCGGACTCCGCCGACATCGAGGCCGGAGCGGACGACCGCCGCCTTGACCAGCGAGACGGCGTAGCCAGGGACCTTGTCGCGCAGCTCGACCAGCGGCAGGTAGAAGTCCGTGAGCAGCCGGTTGACCAATACGGTGTCGTTGGCCTGCACCGCGTTGTAGAAGCCGAGGGAGATGTCCGGGGCGAAGCAGAACACCGCCGAGGAGTAGAGCTCGACGCCGATGCCGCGGTAGGCCGGGACGGTCAACTCCGCGGTCGGGAGGCCGTTGAAGAACTGGAACGGCTTGTCCACTTTGGACCGGATCGCCAGCACGATGCGCTGCATCTGGTCGATGTCGCCCAGGCCGTCCTTCAGGCCGATCACCTTGGGCAGCTGCGCGACCTGGATCGCCGAGTCGGGGGTGAGCACCGCGTTGTTGCGCTGGTAGACGATCACCGGCAGGTCTGTCGCCGCGGTCACCTCCTCGACGAACCGCACCAGCCCGGATCCCGGTGAGGAGACCAGGTATGGCGGCAGCAGAAGCAGACCGTCGGCACCGGCGCGTTCGGCGGCCTCGGCGAACCGTTTGGTGACCGGCAGTGCTCCACCAGCGCCCGCGAAGACGGGCACGCGGCCGGCGGTCGCCTCAACGCTCACCCTGACGACGCGCTCGAACTCGTCGACGTCGAGCGCGTTGAACTCGCCGGTACCGCACGCCACGAAGACCCCGCCCGGCCCGGCGGCCACGCCGTGCTTGATGTGCTCGGCGAGCACATCCTCGGCCACCGCACCGACGGAGTCGAAGGGAGTCACCGGGAAGAACAGCACTCCATCCAGTTGCATACCTGACCTCAATCTTGACCGGCGATCAACCCTTGACCGCGCCTGTGGTTATCCCACGCAGGAACGACTTCTGCAGTGACAGGTACACGAGCAGGCTGGGCAGCAGTGCGAGCAAAGCCCCCGCCAGCACAATGCCCGGCCCCACCTCGAAATCCGAGCGCAGATCCGCCAGAGCGACGGTCAGCGTGTAGTCGGACGGGTCGTTGGCCACGATCCGGGGCAGCAGGTACTGGTCCCAGATCATGTTGAACCCGAACACCGCGATCACGGCGAGCGCGGGCCGGCAGAGCGGCAGGATGATCCGCGCGAAGATGCGCAGCTCCCCCGCACCGTCCACCTTGGCCGCCTCCTCCAGCTCCACCGGGATCTCACGCATGAACTCGGTCATCACGAAGATGGAGAAGCCCCAGGCACCCAGAGGAAGGATCACTCCCAGCAGGGTCCCCCGGAGATTCCAGTGCACCACCGGAAGATCGCCGACGACCAGCGACAGCGGGATCGCGATGACCTCTTCCGGAAGCATCATGGTGGTCAGGATCAACAGCAGGATGATCGCCTGACCACGGAACTTCTTGCGTGCCATCGCGTACGCGGCGAACACGCTCACCAGCAGTTGCAGCAGCAACGCCCCGCCGGCGATGAACAGCGAGTTGGCGAAGTAGCCCCAGATGTTCTTGTGGCTGCCCTCCTCGAAGTTGATCGTCGTGGGGTGGTGCGGGATCACCGAGAACTGGGTCGGGTCGCGGTTGACGTCGAACGCACCCGAGAACACGGTGATCAGCGGACCGGTGAACAACAGGACCGCCAGCACGCACAACAGGACCCGGACACCGCGGCTCAACCACGCGCTGCGGTCCATGGACCAGCCGAGCGCGGTGTCCAGCCTGGTCGACACCTTGGCAGCGCGACTCATCTCGCCTCCCTTGCCCGGCGCCACACCTGCACTATCACCGTCAGCACGAATGTGACCAGGAACAGCATGACCGAAGCGGCCGCGGCCACGCCAATGTCGTTCTTCTCGAAACCTCGCGAGAACACCGTGGTCATCCACACGGATGTCGCGCCGGCCGGGCCTCCGCCGGTCAGCACGTAGACTTCGGTGAAAACACGAAGACCACGGATCGCCGCCAGGGTCAGCAGGATCGTCACCACCGGCCGCAGCGCCGGGAGCGTGACGTACCACAGCCGTTGGAACACATTGGTGCCGTCGATCGCGGCCGCCTCGTACTGCTCGCGGTCGATCCCGGCCAGGCCCGCGAGGATCAGGACCATGTCGTAGGGCGCGTGTTTCCAGATCCCGACGAGCATGACCGACCACAGCGCCGTGTCCGGGTGGTCCAAGAAGGTCGACGGACCCACGCCGATCCACGACAGCACCTCGTTGGCGAAACCGTTGGGCGACGGGAACAGCAGCACGCGCCAGATCTCACCGATCACCGCGGTCGCGGCCACCACGGGCAGGAACACCGCGGACCGCACGAACCACAACGACTTCGCCTGGCCCTCGAGCAACAGCGCCAGGCAGAAACCGACGATCATCGAACCGAACGTCGTCCCAGCCGCCAGGACCGCCGTGTGCAGGGCCGCGTCCTGGAACGCCGAGTCCTCGAGCACTGATGTGTAGTTGTCCATCCCGACGAACAAGTCGCCGAGGAACGGCTGCACCTTGTACAGGCTCAGCCGGATTCCCTCCGCCATCGGGATGAACTTGAAGTAGAGGAACAACAACAGCGCGGGCGCAAGGAACAGCCAGGGGATCGCGGAACGCGTCCACCGGCGGGGTTTGCGCCACCCCGCCGTTGACACACCGCCATCCCGGGCGGTGTGCGTCACACCCGGGACGGCGGTGGCTTCACGGGCAACTGTCACTGCGCGATGCCCTGAGTTCCGAGTTCCTTCTTCAGATCACCGGCCAGCCGGGTCAGCTCGGTCTTGGTGTCGGTGCCGCAGGTGAGGATCTTGCTCAGCGACTCCGAGGTCTTCTGGCGGAACGGCTGGAAGTTCGGCACGCCCGGGAACGGCCGGCCACTGGTCTCATAGACCTTCGCAGTGGTCTCCCAGCGGTCGTCCTTGAGGACGTCCTTAACGTTCACGGTCTTGTTCACCGGCAGGCGGACCACCGGGGTCTCGCCGGACTGCACCGTCATGCCCATCTTCTGGACGTTCGCGGTGAGCATGAACTCCGCCAGCTTCTTCTGGCCGACCGGGTTCGGCGAGCCGGCCATCAGGTACAGGTCGTCGCCCTCGCCCAGGACGGTGTCGCCCTTGGGGCCCTTCGGGGAGGGGATGACCTCGTACTTGTCCTTGCCCAGGTTCTTGTCGAACCGGCTGAACAGGTACGGGCCGGTCAGGTAGATGCCGGCCTTGCCGGTCTCGAACAGCGGGTGCGCGTCGTTCGTGCTCAGCGTAAGCGCGTTCGGGTTCATCACCTTGCTGTCGCAGAACAGGCCGCGCAGCCACTCGACGGACGAGACGCTGTCCGGCGAGTCGATCGCCACGTTGAACTTGCCGTTTCCGGCGTCGCTCAGCACGTCGCCGCCGCCCTGCCACAGGTAGCTCGTGGCCCACCACAGGGTGTACCCGCGGTCGGTGGTGGCCGGGGCGAGCATGCCGTAGGTGTCGGCCTTGCCGTTGCCGTCCGGGTCCTGGGTGGTGAAGGCCTTGGCCAGGTCGGCCAGTTCCGCCCAGGTCGTCGGCACGGGCTTGCCCAGCTTCTCCCGCCAGTCCTTGCGGATCAGCGTGACCATGGCCTGCGTGGACCACGGGATGGCGTGGTACTTGCCGTCCGCGGTCTTGGCGTTGCCCCACGCGCGGTCGGTGACGTCGCCCGCACCGGCGATCGAGTTGCGGTCCACCTCGGGGACCAGGCCTTGCTGGGTGAACACGCCGAGCGAACCGGTGTCCGTCACGACGGCGTCGGGCAGGTCCTTCGCGGATGCCCGTTGCTGGATCTGCTTGTCGAAGTCGTTGAAGACCGGCTTGTAGTCGATCTTGATCCCGGTCTGCTTGGTGAACTCGGCGAAGATCCTGGTGTAAACCTTTGCAGAGGCCTCCGTGCTGCGGGTCCAGACCTCGAGCGGGGCGTTCGGGTCACCCTGTGGCGCGGAGGAGGACGTCGAGGTACCACATCCGGTCAACGTGGCCATGGCGAGCGTGGCGACGGACAGCAAGGACGTGATTGACCTGCGAGATAAGCGCGAGACTGCGGTGTCCGGCATGGGACCACTCCAGCTACTGGTGGTGGCAACATTTCACATATGCGAAGTTGGGTCGTACTTGTGAACCTGCAGCCGGACTGTAAGAATCGGCAGGACTACTGTCAAGGACGCGTGACGGGGTTGTTGCCAAAGGAGGGCGCACGTGGCGGTTGAACAAGCCCGGCCCACGGCCGTGAAATCGGCCGACCGGACCGTGGAACTGCTGGAGGCGTTGGCGTCCTCGGAACGCAGGCTGACCTTGACCGAGCTGCACCACACGCTGAGCTATCCGAAGTCGAGCCTCTACATGCTGCTGCAGACGCTCGTGGCCCGCGGCTGGGTCGAGGTCGAGCCGGCCAGCGGCACGTACGGCATCGGCGTGCGGGCCCTGCTCGTCGGTACGTCCTATTTGGACCACGATCCGGTGGTCCAGGTGGCGATCAGGGTGATGGAGCACGTCCGCCGCGAGGTGAACGAGACGGTCCACCTGGCCCGCCTCGATGGGGCTGACGTCGTGTACCTGGCCAGCCGGGAGTCCGAACACCACCTCCGGGTGGTCTCCCGCGTGGGCAGGAGGCTGCCGGCGCACTCCACCTCCCTCGGCAAGGCGTTGCTGGCGGAACGACCGGCGGCGGAGGTCGAGTCCATCTTGCCAGAAAAGCTGGTCCCGCTGACCCCGAACACCGTGGTCGACCGGGCCGCGCTGCACGAGCAGCTGGCCCGTTTCCGGGTCGCCGGCTACGCGAACGAACGCGAGGAGAACACGCCGGGTCTCGGGTGCTTCGCCGTCGCGCTGCCGTACCGCAACCCGGTGATCGACGCGATCAGCTGCTCCGTCCCGCTGGGCCGGCTCGACGCCGACCACGAGAACCAGGTCGTCACCGCGCTGCTCGAAGGCGCCAAGACGATCACCGAGCTGCTCCGGCAGTTCGGCCGCTGACACCAGTTCACGTTCAGCCCGAAACCACGTCCGACCTGCACCGGAACGCCAGAAACACCGCCGTTGGGCGCGCCGCCGCTCCCGACGAGCATTCCCGCTCGAGCACGAACCGAAGGGGAACACGAAAGTGACCGAACGCATCCTGATCACCGGAGCGGCGGGGGGAGTCGGGACGCTGATGCGGCCGCGGCTGGCCGCCGACGATCGGATCCTGAGGCTGCTGGACATCGCCGAGTTGCCGGCGGCAGGCGACGGGGAACGGGTGGAGATCGTCCAGACGTCGATCACCGACATGGCCGCCATGGAGCAGGCGTGTGAGGGTGTCTCGGCGGTGGTCCACCTGGGCGGGCACAGCCTGGAACAGGTCTGGTCGCAGATCCTCGAGGTGAACATCAACGGCACGTACACCGTGCTGGAGGCCGCTCGCCGGCAGGGGATCAAGCGCGTGGTGCTGGCCAGCTCCAACCACGCGGTCGGGTTCTTCCAGAAGGCCGAAGGCGAGGCGGGCGACTACCTGTTCCCGCGGCCGGACACGAACTACGGCGTGAGCAAGGTGGCGGTCGAGGCGCTGGGCAGCCTGTTCGCCGACCGGTACGGCATGGACGTCATCTGCGTGCGGATCGGCTCGTGCTTCGAACGGCCCAAAGACGCGCGGATGCTCTCGACGTGGCTGTCCCCCGACGACGGCGCCCGGTTGTTCGAGGCGTGCCTGGCCACGCCCGCGCCGGGATTCCGCGTCGTCTGGGGAATCTCGGACAACTCCCGGCGGTGGTTCTCCCTGGATGAGGCCCGCAAGCTCGGGTACGAGTCCAAGGACGACTCGGAGCTTTACGCGGACGAGGTCATCGCCGCGCACGGCGAACCCGATCCCAGTTCACTTGCCCAGAGCTACCTCGGTGGCGTCTGGGTCGGGCCGGACTTCGACACGGCCATCAAGGAAGCCAAGGAGGCAGGCCGGTGAGTGTGCAGGGCTACAACCCGAGGACGGGCGAGCCGTTCGGCGAGCCGGTCGAGGCGACCTCGGACGGTGAGGTGGACCGGCTCTGCGAAGCGGCCGCGCAAGCTTTTCACGTCTGGTCCGGATGGACCGCGGCCGACCGAGCGACCGTTCTGGACCTGGTCGCCGACCGGTTGGACGGCGAGTCCGAACTGCTCATCAGCACGGCCGACAGCGAGACCGCGCTCGGGCTGCCGCGGCTGACCACCGAGCTCAAGCGCACGACGAACCAGCTTCGGCTTTTCGCTGAAGTCCTGCGTGAGGGCAGCTACGTCGAGGCGATGCTGGACTCGCCGAACCCGGACATCATCCCGCCGCGGCCGGACCTGCGGCGCGTGCTGCGGCCGATGGGTGTCATCGCGGTCTACTCCGCGAGCAACTTCCCGTTCGCGCTGTCCACGGTCGGCTCGGACACCGCGTCCGCGCTCGCCGCCGGATGCGCGGTCGTAGTGAAGGCGCACTCGGCGCACCCGAACACCTCACGTGAGACCGGCCGGGTCGTCGCCGCGGCGCTGAAGGAAGGCGGGGCGCCGGACGGGTTGTTCTCCGTCATCTACGGCACGCAGTCGGGTGTGCGGCTCGTTCAGCACCCACACGTGAAGGCCGCCGGGTTCACCGGTTCGATCGGCGGCGGGCGTGCGCTGTACGACCTCGCGAACTCGCGGCCGGACCCGATCCCGTTCTACGGCGAACTCGGCAGCGTCAACCCGACCGTGATCCTGCCGAACGCCGCCGCGGACCGGCCCGAGGAGATCGCGAAGGGCTTCGCCCAGTCGGTGACCATGGGTGTCGGGCAGTTCTGCACCAACCCCGGACTCGTTTTCGCGCCGGAGTCGATCGTGGAGCCCCTGGCGGCCGCCATCGCCGACTCGACCGGCGGGGCGATGCTGAACGAGCGCATGTGCCACTCGTACCGGTCCACTGTGGAGGCCATGGCCAACAGCGACCTGGTGGAGGTCGTGGCCACCGGGACCGCTCCGGACGAGGCGTGGGCGGGGACACCGAACCTGTTCAAGGTGTCGCTGGACGTTTTCGTGGCGAACCTGGAAAAGCTGACCGAGGAGAACTTCGGTCCGGCCGGCCTGGTCGTGACGTACGACGACCCGGAGGCCCTGCTGGCCCTGATTCACCGTTTGCCCGGAACGCTGACCGGCACGGTGCACGCCTCGGATTCCGAGCACGAGCTCGCCGGGCGCACGGCCGCGGAACTCCGCAAGATCGCCGGACGGCTGATCTACAACGGCTGGCCGACCGGGATCGCGTTGGCGTGGGCCATGCAGCACGGTGGCCCGTGGCCGGCGACCACGAACACGATCCACACGTCGATCGGCGTGCCCGGGATCTACCGTTGGCTCGCTCCGGTCGCGTACCAGACGTGGCCGGACGCTCTGCTGCCACCGGAGCTGCAGGACGCCAACCCGTTGGGGATCACACGGCGGCGCGACGGAATCCTGGGTCAGCACTGACGCCGGCTGGTTGGATCGGGGTATGGCTTCTTCCTTATCCCGCAGGTCGCTGCTCGGCGCGGGCACCGCACTCGGTGTCACCGCCTTGAGCGGCGGCCAGGCGTCGGCGGACGAACTCAGCCCCGATCCATACCTGCCCACAGCCCCGCACGTGATCGAGGCGGAGCAGTTCGCGAATTACCTGAACTGCCGGAATGCCCGCGCGCCAACAACAACTACAAGGACGACGGCACGCCGAACATCCTCACGTGGGGTACTCCGGGGCAGCCGTCGACCTGGTTCAACCAGAGCCAGTGCGCATCGTTTCTCACCGGCCTGCTGCGCCACACCTACCCGGCCGTGGCGACCGAGGAGTACTACCGGACGTACTTCGGCTCAGCCAGCCCGAACGCGCGCGACTACCGCCGGGTGTTCGCCGGACCGGCAGTTCCGCATTGGACGCCGATCATGAAGGTCACCGATCTGCGAGCCGGTGACCTGATCGCGATCGACTACCAGAACAACCAGCCGACGCAGACCGGGCACATCGTCATGGTGCGGCGCATCAAAGGCACGTACGTCGCGCCGAGTCCCACTTTGAACTTTCCCGGCGAGACCCAGTACGCCATCGAGATCATCGACTGCACGTCCGATCCGCACGGCGTGCTCGGCGTCGGCAACTACTACGCATACCCCGACATCCGGCTGATCGACGGCGTGAACGACCGCGAAGGCGCCGGATTCGGGCACATGATGTTCTATGCATCGACATCCACTGGGGTCTTTTCACGCTACCGCTGGAGTGTGAACTCCTCCTCGGCGAACACCTACTTGGTCGCCCAACGGCCGATCGCCACCGCTCGCTTCAGTGCCGCCTAACTGGGCGACCTGAACGTCCGGCCAAACCCGCGAGGTCGCCGGCCCAATCCGGGCTGTTCGTGGACTGGGTCGCAACCTGGGAGCGATCTGGGGGCTCGAAGTTGGCCGAGGCAACTCGGACCGAGCGAGCTCGTAGAAAGGTGAGCAAGTTGCCGACGAGGTTGCAAGCCGACCAGACGTTCTTCGTGCGGCTCAGTTCGAACCTGCGCGAGGACGGTTTCGAGCGCAGTCAGATTCCGGGCTGGAGCCGGAATGGGACTGACCAAGAACGGCGTAGGTCTGTTTCAGGTCGGGCAGGGGCCGCCCTGGCCGGGCTGTACGGCGAGCGTGTTCGCCGTACAGCCCCGCGGTAGACCGATGGCCACTGTGGCTGGGTTAAGACTGTGAACTCGACTATGGTGCCTTGCCCACCCCAGCTACGGCTGGGACAGGCAAGGCGCGCGCACGGCTAGGCAGGGCACGATCTGGCCGAGGCTGGCGTGGCCTTGCCTGATCCGACTGTCTGGCCTTTCCGGCTGTCCGACCTCGCTGCCTGACCCGACCCCCGTGCGAACAGCCCCGTGCCCGACCGGTCCGCCGCTGAACAGCCCGTCGCCGAACAGCCCGTGACCGAACTGATTGCGTCCGAACTGGCCATATCTGGGAACGGTCGCGTCTGGAACGACTGGATCTGGAACGGCTGGGTCATGGCGCGTTGCGTCCGAGGTGGTCGGCAGCGCCGGTGGCGGCCAAGTTGGGAGCGCACGTTCCGGTTTCTTCAGGCGTGTATGGCCGTCAGGGCAGGAACACCGTGAAGCGCGCGCCCTCTCCGGGCGCGGTCCGCAGTTCCACGCGACCGCCGTGGGCTTCGAGGATCGCGGCGGTGATCGCGAGACCGAGGCCGGTTCCGCCGCGGCGGCGGGATCGGGCGGAGTCCACGCGGTAGAACCGGTCGAAGATGTTGGGTGCGGCCTCCAGCGGGATGCCAGGGCCTTCGTCGATGACTTCGAGGACGATGCGGGCGTACGAGTCGATTACGCCCGCCACGGCGACCGGAGGCCCGTCCAGCCGGGCGGGGCCGCCGACGACCACGTGGATGGCGCTGTCCGGAGGCGTGTGGATCATCGCGTTGTTGATCAGGTTGGTGATCACCTGGCGCATCCGATGCTCGTCTACGGTCACGCGCACCTGGGTCTCGGGTTTTCGCAGTTCGACCGGACGGTCTGGGTCGCGGACGCGAGCGTCGTGCACCGAGTCCTCGACAAGCAGGCGCAGGTCCAGGTCGGCGAGATCCAGTGCGCGTTCCTGGTCCAGGCGCGCCAGCAGAAGCATGTCCTCGACGAGCAGGCCCATCCGGATCGCCTCGTCCTCGATCCGGGACATCAGCTTGTCCACGTCCTCGCGTTCGGGCGCGCCGCCGCGGCGGTGGAGTTCGGCGAAACCGCGAATCGAGGTCAAGGGGGTGCGCAGTTCATGTGACGCGTCGGCGACGAAACGGCGGAGGCGTGCCTCGGATTGCTGACGTTGGCGCAGCGCCGACGAAAGCCGGCCGACCATGGTGTTCAGGACGCCGCCGAGCCGGCCCACCTCGGTCCGGGGATCGGCTTCTACCCGCAGGTCGAGGTGACCGCTCGCGATCCCGCCCGCGGTGTGCTCGATCCTGGTGAGCGGCCGGAGACCCAGCCGCACCACCCAGAACCCGATCGCGCCGAGCGTCGCCAATGCCGCGACACCGACCAGCACCTCGATCCACACCAGACGCGAAACGGTCTCCTGGACCGTCTCCAGCGACTGGGCGATGGCGACGAGCACGACCTGGCCGTCAGGCTGCGATGACTGGCGCTGTATCACTCGCACGCGCCAGGACGCTTTGCCTTCCTTGTCGTCGACGGTGAAAGGGTGTTGCGGCAGCTGCGAAAACGTCTCCTCGTTGACCGTAGGCAGGACCGGGCCAACAGTCGCGCTGATGTTGGCGCTGTGGTCGGGGTTCGGTGCACCGTCCGGGTAGAACTCCTGGATCGCGAAGTCCGTGGGCAGGTCCTGGCCGTTACGGCCGCCCAGGCGGGGTGGTGGCAGCTGCCCCCTGAAGATGCGGGGCCCGAGCCGGCGGCTCTGTTCGTCGAGTTGCTGGTCGACCCGGGCGATCATCGACTGACGGATCAGCAGCACACTCGCCACGCCGAACACCGCCAGTCCGGTGGTGGCGAGCAAAAGCACGGCGACGACGAGGCGGGTCCGTAATGTCCATGGGCGGCGGTGCTTCGTGGCGGCGGGCGGCATCATCAGCCGGTCCGCTCATCACGTGGCAGCCGCAGCGAATAGCCCACTCCGCGGATCGTGTGAATGAGAGCGGGCTCGACCGAGTCGACCTTCCGGCGCAGATAGCTGATGTACGACTCGACGATCCGGCCGTCGCCGCCGAAGTCGTAGTTCCACACCCGATCAAGAATCTGCGGTTTGCTGACCACGCGCTCGGCGTTGACCATCAGGTAGCGCAGCAGGTTGAACTCCGTCGGGGACAGTTGGATCAGCTTGCCCGCCCGGTAGACCTCGTGCGCGTCCTCGTCGAGCACGAGGTCGGCATAGCGGAGCGTGCCGTCGTCGCGAGCGGGCTCACCGACGCCGCCGTTGGTCCGGCGGAGGATCGCCCGCAGCCGCAGCACGACCTCCTCCAGGCTGAACGGCTTGGTGACGTAGTCATCGCCGCCCGCGGTCAGTCCCGCGATCCGGTCCTCCACCGCGTCCCGGGCGGTCAGGAACAACACGGGCAGGCGTTCATGCGTGGCGCGAAGACTCCGGGCCAGCGAGAAGCCGTCGCAGTCGGGCAGCATCACGTCCAGCACCACGATGTCCGGCCGGACACGACGCGCTGTGGCCAGCGCTTCGGCCCCGCAGTCCGCCGCGTGCACGACGAAACCGCTGAGCCGGAGCGCGGCCGACAGCAGTTCCAGAATGTTCGGTTCGTCATCCACCACGAGAACGCTTGCTTCCGAGCCACGCTGGTCCACCTGACCAGCGTCGACGACGAACCTGGGAACTTACTGGGAACACGCTGAGACGATCGCGTGGACCATCAGGTTCATCCGTCAGTACACTCGTACAGTAACTGCGTGTTTACCGTAAGTACTGAACGGCAATTTTGCTCGACCCAGGTCGTGCGGTCCTGAGATCCACCTCCACCAAACCCGCCGCCGCGTCCACCGCCACGGCCTCCTTCGAGCACGAACCGGAGTTTTCCTTCATGCACCCAGGCGGAGAGCTGGTCGACGGACGGAGCGGGGTCGCCCCCGCTGAACCCGCCCATGCCGATCACGGTTTCATTCGTGGCGATGATGTAGTTCTCCGCGGCCTGTGACCCGCCCTCCACAGCCAGTACGATCTGTGCGCCGGCCGAGTGCGCCTTCGCGTAGTCCAAGACCTTCTGCTGGTCCGCCGTCAGCGTGCCCTCTTCACGTCCAGGGCCGAAGAACCCGCCACCTCGGCCACCCCCAGGCAGGGTCACACCGGCGCCGGAGGGAGTTTGCGCACCGGTTCCGGACGGCCGTTGTCCACGAGCGCCGTCGAATCCGAAGCCCTCGCCACCAGGACCTGCGGTCGGGATGGTGGCGTTCGTGCTGGACGCGAACGCGCCCGCCGCCGACCACACTCCGGGCGCGAGCAGGACGGCCACCAGGCCGATGGTCAGCGCGATGCGGCGGACCCTTCGAAGGATCAGGGCGATGATCGCGACCACTGCGACGATCACGACCGCATATCGGATCCAGCCGTTCCACGCTGTGTCCCGAGAGACGAGCACCCACGCCCACAATGCGGTCACCGCGATGCTCGCCGGGAGCACGAGCCAGCCGTAACCGCGCTTTTCGCGGTAAAGGCGAACAGCCTGAACACAGCCCGCGCCGACGAGAGCACCGATCGCCGGAGCCATGACGGTCGTGTAGTACGGGTGGAAGATGCCGTCCTGGAAGCTGAAGATCAGCGCGTTGAGCAGAAGCCAGCCGCCCCACAGCACCCAGCCGGCCCGGCCGCTGGGGTCGGCCGGAGCGAATCCGCGATAACGGCGGAATCCGATGACAGCGGCCACTACCAGCGCGATCAGCGCCAGTGGGAGCAGCCAACTGATCTGCCCGCCGACCGCTTCGCCGAACATCCGGTCCGGGCCGGACGGCCCGCCGAACATCGTGTTCCCGGCTCCACCCGGACCGCCGCCACCAGGAAACCCGCCGCCCGGGAACCCACCGGCGCCAGGAAGCCCACCTGTGCCCGGTGCCCCACCCGCGCCGGGGATTTCAGCTCCACCGGGAAATCCGCCTCCACCTGGGACTCCGCCTGCGCCTGGAATGTCGCCGCCACCCGGGAATCCGCCACCTGGGAACTGACCGCCGCCAGGGAACCCGCCACCACGTCCGCCACCGGGGTTTCCTTCGCCGCCGAAAACCCGGCCGAGTCCGTTGTATCCCATGACCAGGTCGAGCGCGGAACCGTCAGTGCTGCCACCGATGTACGGCTTCTGCCCGGGCCACAAGTCGACCACGGCCACCCACCACAGTGAACTGACCAGGAATGCGCCTGCCGCGGCGGTGAGATCGAAGAGCTTGCGGCGCCACGAAGCTTTGCTGCCCACCAGGTACGCCGCGAAGAACGCGGGCGCGACGATCCACGCGGCGAGCATCTTCGCGAGGAATCCGCAACCGATCAGGAATGCGGCGAACAGCAGCCACTTCGTCCTGCTCCGCGGAACCTCGGTTTTCATCGCTCGCGTGAACGCGTACGCGGCCGCGACGAGCGTCAACACCAGCATGGTGTCGGTGTTGTTGGTGCGGTTGGTAACTACTGTGATGGGTGTGAGGGCAAGGACGAGTGCGGCGATCAGCGCGGCGCTCTCTCCGGCCCAGAGGCGAACTGTGCGGTGCAGCAGGAAGATGGCCGCGACTCCCTCGATCACCTGAGGCAGCAGGATCGACCAGTTGTGGTAGCCGAAGATCCATGCCGAGATCACCTGCGGCCACAACGCCAGCGGCGGTTTGTCCACTGTGACCACGCCTGCCGGGTCGAAGGAACCGAACAGGAAGTTCGTGAAGTTCAACGACATCGACTTGACAGCTGCCGTGTAGAACGTGTTGCCCCAGCCGTGGCTCCACAGTGCCCAGCCATAAAGGACAGCGCCCACAGCGCAGATCGCGGCGAGGGCATAGCGGTTCCAGCGAGGGGATTTGTCGGTCTCCACAGTAGACTGGACGGTCGTCGGTCCGACGTTTCCGACGGCGGCGGTCATGCATTTCCCTTTCCTGTTTTGAAGACCCACGTACGTAGGAGGACGAACCTGCCCGCGGTGCCGATGACCGACGCGCTGAGCAGGACCACGAGTTCCAGGAATCGCGTGGGTTGCGCGACGGCGGCGTGCAGTGCGAGCAGGGCGACCGATGTGAAGGCGTAGTAGAGCCCGAACACGATGAGCCCTTGCATATGGACGCGACCCGAGGAGCCGCGTGACCCCAGGAACGTGAACCTGCGGTTGGCTTCGGTGTTCAGCATTGTCGTGAACACGAGCGCGAACAGGTTGGCCAGCAGCGGGTTCATCGCCGGCCTGAACAACGCGAACAGCAGCAGCGTGGCCACCGTAGACAGCACGCCGATGGCGGCGAACGACAGCAGTTGCCACAGCAGTCCGGTGTCGCGTCTGGACACAACCGCGTCCGGATGCGCGGGACTTGGTTCGGGCCTTTTGGGTAGTCCGGCGACGGTCGCGGTTCCGACCGCTTTCGCCCGGGCCACGCGGATCAGGCCGCGGATGTCCTCGAGGGCCGTCGCCACGACGTGCACGCGGGTGTCGACGTCCTCGACCCAGTCGACCGGGACCTCGTGCACGCGCAACCCGTTGTGCTCGGCGAGCAGCAGGAGTTCGGTGTCGAAGAACCAGTTGTCGTCCTTCACTCTTTCGAGCAACGGCCGGATGACATCAGTGCGCGCGGCTTTGAACCCGCACTGGGCGTCGGTGAACCGGGCGCCGTGGCTGAGGCGGATCATCGCGTTGTAGCAGCGGGAGATCAGCTCGCGCTTGGGGCCGCGGACGGTCCGGGCGCCCGAGGCCAGCCGGGAGCCGATCGAGATGTCCGAATGGCCGTTGATCAGGGGCGCGACCAGGGGAAGCAACGCGTCGAGGCCGGTGGACAGGTCCACGTCCATGTATGCCACGACATCCGCGTCGCTGTGCTGCCACGCCGCGCGTAAGGCACATCCCCGGCCTTTCTGGTCGAGGTGCAGCACGCGGACCCGCTCGCTGCGCCCGGCCAGGTCGTTGGCGATGGACAGGGTGCTGTCGCTGCTCGCGTTGTCGACGATGGTGATGGTCCACTGGAACGGGAACTGTCCGTCCAGATAGGACTCCAGGACGTCGACACAGCCACGCAGCGCCCGCTCCTCGTTGTACACGGGGACGACCACGTCCACGGTCGCGGTTTTGACTACCGCGGGGGCTCGGGTGCCATTCATGGCTCCAGGTATGCCGGGTGAGTATGCGAGCACCCTGTGCTGAACCTCAAAGGAAGCTGGGAGCCGCCTGGTTCACGTAGATGAACTCCAGTCACATTCTTGACCAGAGGGCGATGGATGTCATAACTTTCTCTCACCCTGCCGAGCCGTTCGGTCCTCGATGAGGAGGAGCCCGATGCGCACACGTGATCGTGTCCTGTTAGCGACGTCCGTCGTCGCTGGCGTGGCCGTCGTGGGTGCGCTGACCGGCGTGACGGCGCAGGCAATGGTGCTCGTGGTGCTGGCAATGACCCTGCCGGCCCTCGTGAACGTACAACCTGGGGACGGAATCCGCCTGGCCGCGAACACGGCCTGCATCGGTTCGTTCGTGGTCGCGAGGAGCGGAACCTCTTCGGGGCGGATCCAGATGAACGGCTCGCGCTACGCGGACGTATTGGGCTTCAGCGGCGGTCGCACGCTGGAGCCGACCACTGACGATGGCCGGCAAGGCCTGTTCACGCTCGGCGCGGACGACATCACCGGGCGGGAACTGGGCGAGATCGGCCACCAGGCGGTCCGAGTCCAGGACAGGGTTCGTGATCGCGAGGCTGGCAGCGGCTTCGCGGAGCACGAGATGCTGTCCGGCTCACGTGTGAGAACCCGGTTCTCCGCCGGGGTAAGTGACTCCGGTGCGGATTTCAGCGCCACCGCGAAAAGCGGCCGGCAGCTGGTCCTCACCGCATAGACCGGGGGCTCGCTCAGTCTGGCGGCGGGAGCGAGCCCCCACCTAAGCCACATTGCGCGCCCTGCCCACGTGAGTGCTTCGTCCTCCTGCAGACGAAGCACTCACGTGGGTTCGGGCACAGGCCCCTCCCGCAAGTTCATGCTAGAAGCCCCTCTCCCCTGACTTCATGCTGAGCCGTTGAGTTCACGCTGAGCACGAAACGGTCTCTGGCCTGGGGATACGGCGAGGATTGGGGCGGTGCCGTCATTGGTCGGCGCCGTTCTGGGGAACCTTGTCCACCACGCGAGCGGCCCAGCGGAGCACGATGTTCGCCGCGAGAACGGTGACCGCACCGAGGGCCGCGACGGCGTACAGGCCGGCTCCGGCGAGTGCGCCGACGGCGGCTGAGCACCAGAGGGTCGCAGCGGTGTTCAGGCCGCGGACGCTCCCACCGTCCCGCAGAATCACCCCGGCGCCCAGGAACCCGATTCCGGACACGATCTGAGCGGCCACCCGGGTGGGATCCGCGTCCGCCATCCCGCCGAAACCGTGCGCAGACAGCAGGACGAACAATGTGGCACCGACGGACACAAGCGCGTTCGTGCGCATGCCTGCCATCCGGGCGCGGTACTGTCGTTCGAATCCGATCAACGCGCCGAGCCCCACGCCTGCGCCGATACGCAACATCATCTGGAAAGTGGTCATCTCACCGGCTCCCATGCGAAATTCGCGGGATCGGCGAAATCAGCCAGTGGCAGCCGAGCCCGCGATGCGCGGACAACTACAACAACTTCCGTCGGTACTGATTCCGTCGGCGGACACTCGGCTCACCTCCTCATGGCCAGAGCGGCCCCACGCCGTGTTGATCGACATCGAGGCCTCAAGCAGTAGACACCTCGCCCCATCGGCGAGTCCACCCCACGTGGGCCAGATCATTCCTCGCCGGGCAGTTTCCGCAGCCGGCGCGGACCGGTGTCGTGCCGGGAGGGCGGTGGGCCGATCAGCACGCGTGCGTACACGACGTTCGCGCCTTTGTCGGAGGCCACGACCGGATCCAGCTCCAGCGAACGGACTTCCGGGATGTCCTCGGCGAGGGCGGCGACCCGCAGAACAAGGTCTTCCAGCGCGGCGAGGTCCGCGACCGGCGAACCTCCGTATCCGGCGAGCAGCGGTGCGGCTTTCGGCGCGCGCACGAGTCCGGCGGCGTCCACATCTGTCATCGGGATCGCCCGGTAGGCCCGGTCCCCGAGCAGATCGTGGACCACACCGGACAGTCCGAATGAGACCAGCGTGCCGAACGACGGGTCGTCCTGCAGCCCGATCGCACACGACGTTCCCTTGTCCACCATGCGCTGCACGTACACCTCGTTCACGCCGGACACGGAACAGATGTCGTCGTAGGCCGCTCGCATCGTGTCCGGGCCGCTGATGTCCAGGCGGACGCCGACGAGGTCGAACCGGTTCCGCAGCAGGGAGTTGGCTGCCTTCGCCGCGACCGGGAACCCGAGCTCCGCCGCGGCGGCGGCCGCTTCGTCCGCGCTGCTGACGATCCGGAACGGCGCGATCTGGATGCCGTAGCAGGTCAGCAGCTCGACGGTTTGGCTGTCGGTCAGCCAATGTTCGCGGTTCGCGTCCAGGCTGGAAAAGAGCAGATCCCGCGCGGCCGCCGCGTCGATGCCTTCAGGCCGGGTGACCATTCCGCGCGGCGCGGACCGCCACCGCGCATACCGTGTCACTCGGGCAAGGGCGAGCACCGCGCGTTCCGGGCTGGAATAGGACGGAATCGAGCCGCGGCCCGGTGTCCCGTCCGGGCCAGGCACCGAGAGTTCGTCCGGAACGCCTTCCGCCGCGAGGAACGTCGACACGATCGGTTTGCCCTCGCCGGGCGCCAGACTGGCCACGACTTCACGAAGTTCGCGAGCGTACGCCGTAC
>CBIMJO010000005.1:0-25147 GCA_966244135.1 uncultured Actinocrispum sp.
CCGCCGCCCGCAGCGCGTCCTTGACCTCACCGATCCGCAACTGTCCGAAGTGGAACACACTGGCCGCCAGCACCGCGTCCGCGCCGGCCCGCACCGCGGGGGCGAAGTGCTCCACCGCACCCGCGCCGCCGCTGGCGATCAACGGGATGTCCACAACGGACCGGACGCGTTCGATCAGGTCGATGTCGAACCCGGCCTTGGTGCCGTCCGCGTCCATCGAGTTGAGCAGGATCTCGCCCACACCCAGTTCCTGGCCCCGGCGGGCCCACTCGACCGCGTCGATCCCGGTGCCCTTGCGGCCGCCGTGCGTGGTGACCTCGAAGCCGGATTCGGTGCCCCCGGCCCGCCGCGCGTCGACCGAGAGCACGATGCACTGCGCGCCGAACCGTTGCGACGCCTCGCTGAGCAGCTCGGGCCGGAGGATCGCGGCGGTGTTGATGCTCACCTTGTCCGCGCCCGCGCGCAGCAGCCGGTTGATGTCCTCCACAGCCCGCACACCGCCGCCGACGGTCAACGGGATGAACACCTGCTCGGCGGTCCGGCGGACCACGTCGAAGGTGGTCTCCCGGTCCGAAGAGGACGCCGTGACGTCGAGGAACGTCAGCTCGTCGGCCCCCTCCGCGTCGTAGGCGGCGGCCAGCTCCACCGGATCGCCCGCGTCCACCAGATCGGTGAAGTTGACGCCCTTCACCACCCGCCCCGCGTCGACATCCAGACAGGGGATCACACGTACCGCTACCGCCATGCCGAAAGCCTACGTGGCACGCTGGAGGACATGGCACGCGCCGGACGACGGCCCGGACAGACCGAGACCCGGGAGCACATCCTGGCGGCCGCGCGCGCCCAGTTCGCCGCGCTGGGCTACGACGGCGCCACGATCCGCGGGATCGCGGCGGAGGCCTCGGTCAACCCGGCGCTGATCCACCACTTCTTCGGCACGAAGGAGCGGGTGTTCGTCGCGGCCCTGCAACTGCCGGTGGACCCCGCGCTGATCGTGCCGACCCTGCTGGACGGGCCGCGGGAGCAGTTCGGCCAGCGGATGGTCCGGTTCTTCCTGACCGTCTGGGGCAACCCGGTGTCACGGGAGCCGTTCCTGGCCCTCATGCGCTCCGTGGTGTCGAACGAGCAGGCCGTGCGCATGCTCCGCGAGTTCCTCGGCCGCACGATCCTGGCCAAGGTCGCCGACGGCCTGGGCATCCCCAAACTGCGGATGGCCGCCGCGGCCTCCCACATGATCGGGATCGCGATGGTCCGCTACATCGTCGAGCTGGAACCCCTGGCCAGCGCGACCGACGACGAGATCGTGGCCCTGCTGGCACCCGTGATCCAGCACTACATCGACGGCTAACGAGTGTTGAAGTACACCTTCAGCTGTTCTATGTCCTCACATGACACGCCAGTGGCCGAGAACTTCCTGCCGCTGAAGTTCTTGGCCGCACCGTTCTTGAGACGGTTGTGACAGGGCGGGCACCCGCACTCGCCGCGAGCGAAGAGCGGGGTCATGTGAATGATGCCGTGCATCTCGTCGCCGACATGGTCGAACACCGGCCAGAGATTCCTCACCAGCCGATCGTCTGTCGCGTCCAGCCCGTAGTACCGCCAGACGGCGTACGCGAAGAGGTCGGCCGCCTGCAACAGCCTGCTCGCCCTGGAATCCGCGAACAGTGGCACTTCCGCGAAGTTGACCAGCTTCCCGATCCGGCCGGCCGCCTGCCGCCAGGTGTCGGTCCAACTCTGGATGTCACGTTCGGCCACGACTCGCTCGTCGTGTACGACGATGCCGCGTTGCCTACGCGGATGGAAGTTGGCCAGCACCCGGTAGGCGTCAGCAAAGATCTTCTTCCTGACGAGATGGTCCACTCCTCGCCATGGACCGCAGCTCGAAGTCCTTCGAATCAACACCCAGCGACGCCAGATTCCGTTCCAGCACAAAACTAAGCGCTCGCTGCAGGTGATGTGCGTCGTGCTTGTGAACGGCAACGAAAGGGCGCGCCTTCGCGCGCCCTTCCTCCCAAAGTCTGACTGACCCGCCTGTCTGCCACCGCTCCGCAGTGCACAGACCCTCGCGACGACCGCTCCGCAGTCTCGTCAGCCGAAACAAGTCGGTGCCAGACCAACAGGCACGTCAAGCCTGATCGCCCGATGGGGTGGAAAGTCGAGATTCCGCAGGTCGGCTAGTCCCTCAGCTCAGTGACCGCGAAGCAGACGGAGCCGTCCTTGCCCCGGCGGACGCGGCTGCCGAACACGGTCAGGAACCCCATCACACCGTACTTGCGGGCCAGCGACTTGCGCGCCCGGTTGGTGGCCTCGGGGTCCATCAGCGTCGCGGTGGCCTTCACGGTCGACCCCGAAGGGTTACCCCGGAAGTCGCATTCGGTGAGTTCCACGGCGGGGTCGCGGCGCAGGCGCTTGACCTTGCCGGCGCCGCGGGCGCTCCAGAAGAACAGGGCGTCGCCGTCGCGGCCCACCCACACGGGGGTGGGGACGGGGGTGCCGTCCTTGCGGAAAGTGGTCACCAGCAGGTATTTGGCGGCGGCGAGCCGAGCTAGGGAATCGTCCACTTCAGACTGGCTCCAATGGGCTGTGCGGTTCGGCGGGCAGTTCGACGCGGATCTCGTCGCCGGGGCGGACCTCGCCCCCGGCGATCACGACGGACATGATCCCAGCCTTGCGCACGAGTTTGCCAGCCTCGTCGCGGTCCAGCACGGCCTTCTTCAGGCCACGCTGGAACCCGTCGAGCTGCAGGCACGGGTTGCGCAGCCCGGTGACCTCGACGACCGCGTCGGCGCCCAGCCGCAGCAGCGTCCCGGCGGGCAGCCCGAGCAGGTCGATCCCGCGCGTCGTCACGTTCTCGCCGATCTCGCCGGGCTGCACGACGAAGCCCTTCTCGGCCAGCTCGTCGTGCAGTTCGGCGTGGATCAGGTGCACCTGCCGCAGGTTCGGCTGGGTCGGGTCACGCTGCACGCGCGACCGGTGCTTGACGGTGACGCCCTGATGCACGTCACCCTCGACACCCAGACCGGCCAGGAGCGTGATGCTCCCGGTCGTCGACTTGCTGAACGTGTACTCACCGCTGCGGCTCACGGCCGCCACAACCCCATTCGTCACTGCCCCAAGGATAGTCACGGTGTCCGGCGGCGCAACGTCATTGCGCCGAGCATCAACGCGAGCAGCGCGCAGCCCGCGATGATCACCAGGTTGCGCAACAGCGTCCCGGTGAACTCGGTCGACGACGTCACGTGGAACAGCGCGTCCACGGCGTAGGACAGCGGCATCACGTCGGACAGCCAGTTCAGCAGCCGCGCCATGGACTCCCGTGGCACGAACAGTCCACAAAGGAGGATCTGCGGCAGCACGAACACCGGCATGAACTGCATCGCCTGGAACTCGGTCCGGGCGAACGCGGACACGAACAGCCCCAACGCCATTCCCAGCAACGCGTCCAGCACGGTGATCACCAGCAGGATCCACAGTGGACCGACCAGGGTGAGCCCGAGCCACCACACCGACACCAGCGTCGCGATGGTCACCTGGACCACCGCGACCACGCCGAAGGCCAGTGCGTACCCGAAGAGCAGATCGAGCTTGCCGAGCGGCGTGGTCATCAGTCGTTCCAGCGTGCCCGAGGTCCGCTCGCGCAGCGTGGTGATCGAGGTGATCATGAACATGATGGTGAACGGGAACACCCCGAGCATGGCGGGCGCGGCCTTGCTGAACGCCATCTCGTTGTTGAAGACGAACCGCAGCAGCACCATCAGCAGGGTCGGCATCACCAGCAGCATCGCCACGGTCCGCTTGTCGTGCTTCAGCTGGAGCAGCAGCCGCCGGGCGGTCGCGAGCGTGTTCATACCGTTTCCTTGATCAGCTGGAGGAACGCCTGCTCGACGTCCGCGGTCCGGGTGCGTTCGCGCAGGCCCAGCGGGGTGTCGTCGGCCAGCAGCCGGCCCTCCCGCATGAGCAGCAGCCGCTGGCAGCGCGCGGCCTCGTCCATCACGTGGCTGGACACCAGGAGCGTGACGCCGGACGCGGCCAGCGAGTGGAACAGCGTCCAGAGTTCTTCGCGCAGAACGGGATCGAGCCCGACCGTCGGCTCGTCGAGCACGAGCAGCTGAGGCGTGCCGAGCAGCGCGACGGCGAGGCTCGCGCGCGATCGCTGCCCGCCGGACAACTGGCCGACCATGGCGTCGCGGTGCGACTCCAGGCCGACCTCACCGATGACGCGTTGCACGTCCCCGGCGGGCGCCCGGAGCACGGATGCGAAGTACCGCAACGCTTCCGTGACGGTGAGATCCGCATACAGGGCCGGGTTCTGGGTCGCGTACCCGATCTTGTCCCGCAGGTCCTTGTGGCCCGCGGGCCGGCCGAGGACGGTCACCGTGCCGCCTTCGACGATCTGCACCCCCACGATCGCCCGCATCAAGGTCGTCTTGCCGCAGCCACTGGGCCCGAGCAGCCCGGTGACGGTGCCCGGCTCGACCTCGAAATCCACCCCGCGGAGCACCGGGCGGCCACCCCGCTTGACCGTGAGCCCGGCCACCGACACGACAGAATTAACCATGCGTTTAATTCTGCGCCCGAGGAATTATGAAGTCAAGCGTCAACCTAGGGTTGACGATAATGGTGTCGTCAACCTAGAGTTGACGCATGGCTCCGACACCGAAACTCGGCGATCTCATCGACGCCATCGACAACCTTCACCCGGACGGGGACGCGCTGCAAAAGCTGAGTGACGCCATGTACATGGCGCAGCACCTGGGCGAACTCGCGGATCACCTGATCGGTCACTTCGTGGACCGGGCGCGGCACTCGGGCGCGTCCTGGACCGAGATCGGCCAGAACATGGGCGTGACCAAGCAGGCCGTGCAGAAGCGGTTCAACCCGAAAGCCGACACCGTCGACGTGTCCCAGTTCGCCCGGTTCAGCCCGCGGGCCCGCGCGGCAACGGTTGCGTCACAAGCGGAAGCGCGACGGCTTCAGCACGCGTCGATCGAACCGGGGCACATCGTGCTCGCGATGCTCAAGGACCCGGACAGCGTGGCCACGAAGATCATCGTGTCGCTGGCCGGGTCGGCGGACGCACTGCGGGACTCGGTCACCGAGAAGCTGGGGCCGCCGGCCGGGGAGCTAGCCGGCGACCACATCCCGTTCTCCGGTGCCTCGAAGAAGGTCCTGGAGCTGACCGTGCGCGAGGCGCTGCGGCTGGGGCACAACTACATCGGCACCGAGCACATGCTGCTCGGTGTGCTGGGGCTCGAGGACGGGACGCTGCCCGGGATCACGGCCGAAGCTGTGACCGCGTCGCTGCCAGCGCCTCAGGAAGGGTGAAAGCCCCGCTGTACAAGGCTTTCCCGATGATCGCGCCCTCCACGCCCTCCGGCGCCAGGGCGGCCAGCGCGACCAGATCGTCCACACTGGACACCCCGCCGGACGCGACGACCGGCGCGTCGGTGCGGGCGCAGACCTGGCCGAGCAGCTCGATGTTCGGGCCGGTGAGGGTGCCGTCCCTGCCCACGTCGGTCACGACGTAGCGGGCGCAGCCGTCCCGGTCCAGCCGGTCCAGCACGTCCCAGAAGTCGCCGCCGTCGCTCGTCCAGCCGCGGCCGCGGACCCGGTGTCCCGCCTCGGTGATCCGCACGTCCAGGCCGACCGCGATCTTCTCGCCGTACTCGGCGATGACCCGCGCGCACCACTCCGGGTCCTCGATCGCGGCCGTGCCCAGGTTCACCCGGGCGCAGCCGGTCGCCAAGGCGGCCTTGAGCGACTCGTCGTCCCGGATCCCGCCGGACAGCTCGACCGCGACGTCCACTTCGGAGACAAGCCTCGCGATCAGGTCCCGGTTGCTGCCTCTGCCGAACGCGGCGTCCAGGTCGACCACATGGATCCACTCGGCGCCGTCACGCTGCCAGGTCAGCGCGGCGGCGACCGGGTCGCCGTAACCAGTCTCGGTGCCGGCCTCGCCCTGGTAGAGGCGAACAGCCTTGCCGTCGGCCACATCGACGGCCGGGAGCAGCGTGAACGTCACGGCGCAGACTCTACTGGCCGCGCGGACGCGGCGACTCCCCCGGGCACGGGGTCAGGCCAGCGACTTCAGCCAGTTCTCCAGCAGGGCAGCGCCGGCGTCACCGGACTTCTCCGGGTGGAACTGAGTGGCGGAAAGCGGCCCGTTCTCAACCGCCGCAACGAAATCGGAGCCGTGCGTGGCCCACGTGACCAGCGGCGGCGCCAGGATCTCGGACGGCTCCAGCTCCCAGGTGCGTACCCCATACGAGTGGACGAAGTAGAACCGCGCATCGGCCTCGAGTCCGGCGAACAGCACCGACTCCTTAGGCGCCTTCACCGTGTTCCACCCCATGTGCGGCACCACATCCGCCTCAAGCCGCTCAACAGTCCCAGGCCACTCACCACACCCAGAAGTCTCAACCCCATGCTCGATCCCCCGCCCGAAAAGAATCTGCATACCCACACAGATCCCCAGAACGGGCCGCCCACCAGCCAACCGCGTGCCGATGGTCCGATCCCCCCGCACACCCTTCAACCCCGCCATGCAGGCCGCGAACGCCCCAACCCCAGGCACCACAAGCCCATCGGCATCCAGCGCGGCCTGAACATCCGCAGTGACCTCAACATCCGCGCCCACCCGCTGCAGGGCACGTTCGGCCGACCGCAGGTTCCCGGATCCATAGTCCAACACGACCACTCGCACGCCCCAATCCTAGCTGGCCGACCTGGCATGCTCGCTGCATGACGTCGAGGGACGAGGCCCACCGCCGGATCGAGGAAGCCCAGCAGAACGGCGGGCACACCCTGGATCTGCGTGGACTGAGACTGGGACACGTGCCGCGGAAAGTGGCCATGCTGACCGGTCTCAAGGAGCTGTACCTCGACAACAACGGATTGACGGACCTGCCGGACTGGATCGGCAACTTCTCCGACCTGTCGGTCCTTTCCCTGCGCGGGAATAGGATGGACCGGGATCCCGAGCTGATCCGGTCGCTCATCGGCCTCACCGAACTGCATCTGCCGCACAGCGACTCCCGCAGGTTGCCGACTTGGCTGTCGTCCTTGAAAGGGCTGACGCGTCTCTCAGTCGGTGCACGCGGGCTCACCGAACTGCCCGGCTGGCTCGCCGACCTCGATCTCACCGAGTTCAGCGCTCGCGAGAACTCGTTGAGCGACCTGCCGGAATGGGTCGGCAGCTTGCGGCTGACCAGTCTCGACTTGAGAGCGAACAATTTTCAGGCATTCCCGGAGGTCATTCTTCGGATCCATACCCTGAAAACATTGCGGCTCAACGGGAACTCTCTCAGGTCGATCCCGGACTCGCTCGACAGACTTGCCGCATTGGAGAAACTGGAACTGTCCAGCACCGGCTTGCGAGTGTTGCCGAGCAGCTTGGCGAACCTGCCCGCATTGACTGAGCTGTCCATCGGCGGCAATGGGCTCGACGGTCTGCCTGACTGGCTATGGACGATGACCACGCTAACGGTCCTCGCAATCGCCGACTGCCACCTCATCAAGCTACCTGACCAGCTGGCCGGCTTCAGGGAGCTCACCACGTTGCACCTGGACAGAAACCGTATCCGCGACCTACCCGAATGGTTCTCGTCACTCGCCAGCCTCAGGACGCTGAACATCGGGTCCTGCGATCTGCGGGCGGTGCCGGAATGGCTGGGGCGACTTCGAGATCTGCGGCACCTGGAGCTCACCGCGAACAGCCTGCGGTCGGTACCATCCTCGCTCGGCGAACTCCATGAGCTCACCACTCTCCTGCTGTCCCGCAACCACCTGGGTCAGCTGCCGGAGACGATTGGCAATCTCACCAAACTCACTCGCCTCGACGTGAGCGACAATCTCATCGAGGCGCTTCCCGCCAGTATCAGCCGGTTGTCGAACTTGACAATCCTCAATGCCCAGCGAAACCGGCTGGATCATCTGCCTCACGACATCGGCAGACTGAACAATCTCAGATCTCTGTACGCTGGAAACAATCGCCTGACCGCACTACCGAAATCACTGGGCGAGCTACGCAATCTATTCAATCTGAACGTCGAGAACAATTATCTCGAATCACTACCGGACACCACTTCAAACCTTACCAACCTCAGCTACCTGCGCATTGCGAACAACAGAATAAGGTCATTCCCCGATGAAATGGCCAAGCTGACGAAGCTCACTGACCTGGAGCTCTTCAACAATGGACTGACCGATCTGCCGGACTGGATCGCAAACCTGCGCCGGCTCCGCCGGCTGACCGCGGGCGACAATCCGTTGGAAAGTCCGCCGCCGGAGATCGTCGCGGCCGGGATTCCCTCCATCCTCGCCTTCCTGCGCGCACGTCAGGACGGCGCCACCCAGCTGTGGCAGTCCAAGCTGCTCGTCGTCGGTGAGGGCGGGGTGGGCAAGACTTCGCTGGTCAGGGCGTTGTCCGGGCTTCCGCATGATCCGGCTGAGGAGTCGACGCACGGGGTGCGGGTGCATGAGTTGGATGTGCCGCATCCGGAGCTGGGGCATGTTCGGATGACTCTCAATGCGTGGGATTTCGGTGGGCAGCAGATCTACCACGCCACCCACCAGTTCTTTCTCACCAATCGGTCGTTGTTCGTTCTGCTCTGGAACGCGCGGCTGGGGTGGGAACAGGGACGTCTGCGGTATTGGCTCGACATCATCACTGCTCGGGCTCCCGAGTCGCCGATCATCCTGGTCGCCACCCATCTCGGCGAACGGCCCGCGGATCTGCCGCTGGACGATCTGCGCCGCGAGTATCCGCGGATCGTGGCCAGTTTCGCGGTGGACAACGAGACCCGGGAAGGGATTCCGGCGCTGTCCGACCGGGTCGCGCTGGAGGCCGCCGGGCTGCCGCTGATGGGGGTGGAGTGGCCGACCGTGTGGCTGAACGCGGTCAATACGCTGCTTTCGGTGGACCACAAGCACATCACGCCGGGGCAGATGCGGAAGGTGATCGCGGATGGGGGTGTGCGGGATCGCGCGCAACAGGACTACATCGCCCATCGCGCTGCACGAGCTGGGCCAGATCCTGCACTACCGCGACGATCCCGAGCTGTGCCAGACCGTTGTGCTGCGGCCCGCGTGGGTCAACGAGTACATCAGCAAGGTCCTGGACAGCTACGAGGTCGCCGACCGGCACGGGCTGCTCGGGCGACGGCACCTCAACGAGCTGTGGGCGGATCTCGACCGCGGGCTGCATGAGCATTTCCTTGGCATGATGGACAAGTACGACCTTTCCTACCGGATCGACCACCCCGGGGATATCAGCCTGGTGGTGGAACGGCTGCCCTGGAACGCTCCCGAGTACCAGTCCGGATGGGACTCGTTCGGCGGGCAGCAGATCCGGGTGATCTACCGGCTGAACACCATGCCTCCCGGCATTCCGACCTGGTTCATCGCGCGGTCACACCGGTTCAGCACCAACACCCACTGGCGCACCGGCGCGGTCCTGGACCATCAGGGGCACCGGGCGCTGGTGCGGGCCGACGCCCATCGCAAAACGGTTGAGCTGACAGTGAAAGGGGCCCAGCCCGCCGCGTTCTTCAACATCCTCGACGAGGGTCTCAACCGGACCCTCGAACGGTATCCCGGCCTGAGCATCGAACGGCAGGTCCCGTGCTCGTGCACCCCGGGCTGCACGCACCTCTACGACTACGAGGACCTCAACCGGCGGATCAACCTCACCCCGCCGAAGTACTCCATCGAGTGCCCGAAATCCTATACGGATGTTGACGTCCGGTCGCTCCTCTTCGGACTGGTGCCCTCCCGGCCGGACCAGATCGTGAAGATGCTGGAGGACCTGCGGGACCAACTGACCCAGGAGGCGGAATACCACCAGCTGATGTTCATGCGCCTGCAATACCACCTGCAGAAGCAACAGGAAACGCGGTGCCCCAGCGTGTTCGCCCTGGTGCCGTTGCGCAACAAGATGACGAGCACGAGATACGAGCTGCGGTTGTACTGCGAGGAGCCCGGGTCGTGGCATCGGTTGCCTGAGCCGCAAGGGGTCTACGGCATCAGCCAGCCGAGGGAGTGGTTCCGCAAGGCCGGGCCCTATCTCACCGGGTTGATCAAGGTTCTCCAGCATGCGGCGCCGCTGGTCAAGCCCGTACTGGGGATCACCGTCGACCAGCTCAGCGAGCAGCTCAAGTCCGACTGCGACCTGATGAAGGAGCTGATCTCCCAGCTACCCAAGGAACTGGCCGACGACGACGCGCCGGACGACCTCGGCAAACGAGCCGGGACCGAGGCAGACTTCCGGGTCCTGGAGGCGATGCTGACCGAGCTGGACCCGCGACGGGAGTGGGGTGGCCTGTCGCGGACGACCACCCCGGAGGGACTCACTCTGTACCTGTGTCCTGAGCATCTGAAGGGGTACTAGTGGCCGCTTCCACCGCGGTCTTGATGCGCTGCCCGAAGGCGGGAGCGTCCTTGCGGGCCTGGCTGAGCGCGAACCCGAGCAGCAGCTTGCCGAAGCCGTGGCCTTCCAGCTCGTTGAAGATCCGCACGCGAGTACGACCGTCCTCAAGGGACTCGAAGTCGTAGCCGCCCTCCTTGGCGGTGATGATGTTCTTCGACTGCTCGGCCCAGCGGATCCTCGCGTTCGGCTCCAGCTCGATGATCTTGAACTGGCGGTCGGTCTTCATGCCCGCGTCCTTCACCGTGCTGGTGAAGACCGTGCCCACCGCGGTCTCGCCGTCCGGCGACTTGGCGATGTGCAGGACGCGGGGGCTGAACTGGGGGTCGTTGGTGCCGTCCGCCAAGTAGGCGAACACCTCTTCGACCGGGCGGTCGATCTCCACTGACGCCTCGAACTGGCCCGCCATGTCCGCTCCTTGAGGTCACACCCCCTGGCGCGCGAACCTTACCGCACCTACAGCATCCAGGCGACCGCTCCGCCGATCGCCAGCACGGCCAGCAACCCCAGCAGCACGGCGAAAACCTTGGCGGTCTTCCAGGCCGCGTACACCCCGCCGGCGAGGAACCCGGCGAGCACGACCAGGCCGATGACCGCGATCTCCTTGGGCACTACAGGACACCCTTCGTGGAAGGGACGCCGCTGACGCGCGGGTCCGGCTCGACGGCCGCCCGCAGCGCGCGGGCGACCGCCTTGAACTGGGCTTCGGTGATGTGGTGCGGATCCCGGCCGTGGATCACCCGGACGTGCAGCGCGATGCCGGCGTGGAACGCCAGCGAGTCGAACACGTGCCGGTTGAGCACGAACGGGTAGTTCCCGCCGATGGTGAAGGTGTTGAACTGCTCCGGCTCGCCCACGTGCACGCAGTACGGGCGGCCCGACACGTCGACCGCGGCATGTGCCAGGGTCTCGTCCATCGGGATCCAGGCGTCGCCGAACCGGCGGATGCCCGCCTTGTCCCCCAACGCCTCCCGGATCGCCTGGCCGAGCACGATCGCGGTGTCCTCGACGGTGTGGTGCGCGTCGATCTCGACGTCCCCGGTGGCGCGGGCGACCAGGTCGAACGACCCGTGCGCGCCGAACGCGGTCAGCATGTGGTCGTAGAACGGCACGCCGGTGCCGATGTCCAGCTTGCCCGAGCCGTCCAGGTCGATTTCCACCCGGACCGACGACTCCCTGGTGGTCCGCTCGATCTTGCCGATCCGGTTCACGCGGTGCTCTCCCTCTCAGCGATCTCCTTGCTGGCGGCCAGGAACGCGTCGTTCTCGGCCGGCGTGCCAATGGTGACGCGCAGGTGCCGGGGGATGCCGACATCCCGGATCAGCACGCCACGGTCCAGATAGGACTGCCAGGCGCCCGGCTCGAACAGTCCGAACAGGACGAAGTTGGCGTCGCTCGGCACGACCTGGAACCCCATGTCCCGCAACGCCTTCACCACCCGCTCCCGCTCGGCGACGAGCTTGTGGACGGAATCCAGCGTCTGGTCCGCGTGCCGCAGCGCAGCCCGCGCGGCGGCCTGGGTCAGCAGCGAAAGGTGGTACGGCAACCGCACCAGCTGCAGCGCGTCGACCACCGCGGGCGCCGCGATGAGGTACCCGAGACGGCCGCCGGCGAAGGCGAACGCCTTGCTCATCGTGCGGCACACGATCATCTTGTGGCCGAACTCGTCCAAAAGGGACACCGCGCTGGGCTGGTCGGAGAATTCCTCGTACGCCTCGTCCACGACGACGATCCCCGGCGCCTTGGTGACCAGAGTGGTCAGATCGGCGAGCGGGACCGCCTGCCCGGTCGGGTTGTTCGGGCTGGTGATGAACGTGACGTCCGGCTGGCGTTCCAGCAGGACGGTCAGCGCCTGGTCCACGTCCAGCGAGAAGTCCGCGCGGCGCGGGGCCGGGGCCCAGTCGGTGCGGGTGCCCGAGGCGATGATCGGGTGCATCGAGTACGACGGTTCGAACCCCAGCGCCAGCCGTCCCGGGCCGCCGAACGCCTGCAGGATCTGCTGCAGGATCTCGTTGGACCCGTTGGCGGCCCACAGGTTCGCCGCGGTCACCGAGCAACCGGCGGAGTCCGAGATGTACTCGGCGAGATCCGTGCGCAGCGCCACCGCGTCGCGGTCGGGATACCGGTGCAGCTCCCGCGCGACCTCCTCGACCGAACGGGTCACGTCCGCCACCAGCTCGGGCGGCGGCGGGTAGGGGTTCTCGTTGGTGTTCAAGCGAACCGCGACGTCGAGCTGCGGCGCACCGTAGGGGGTGCGGCCACGCAGGTCCTCGCGCAGCGGGAGATCCTCGAGTCTGACGTCCTTCATTCCTCGTCCTGGAATCGGGCGGCCACCGCCTGGCCGTGTGCGGGCAGGTCCTCGGCGTTCGCGAGCGCGATCACCTTGCTCGCCACCTCCCGGAGCGCGTCCTTCGAGTAGTCCACGATGTGGATGCCCTTCAGGAACGTCTGCACCGAGAGGCCCGACGAATGTCGTGCGCAGCCACCCGTTGGCAGCACGTGGTTCGACCCCGCGCAGTAGTCCCCAAGGGACACCGGCGAGTAGGCGCCGACGAACACCGCGCCCGCGGCCCGCACCCGGCGGGCCACCGCACTGGCGTCAACCGTCTGGATCTCCAGGTGTTCCGCGGCGTAGTCGTCCACAACGGCCAGACCAGCGTCTACATCGGACACCAGGACGCACCCGGACTGCTTGCCGGACAAGGCGATCCCGATCCGCTCGTGGTGCTTGGTCGCGCCGACCAGGCGCTTGAGCTGGACGTCCACCGCGTCCGCGAGGTCCTCGGAGGTCGTCACCAGGACGCTCGCCGCCAGCGGGTCATGCTCGGCCTGGCTGATCAGGTCGGCCGCCACGTGCACCGGGTCGGCCGTCTCGTCGGCCAGGATCGCGATCTCCGTGGGCCCGGCCTCGGCGTCGATCCCGATGACGCCGCGCAGCAACCGCTTGGCCGCGGTCACGTAGATGTTGCCCGGGCCGGTGACCATGTCCACGGGTTTGAGCTCGCCACCGTCGGTGTCCGTGCCGCCATACGCGAGCAGCGCCACTGCCTGCGCGCCACCGACCGCCCACACCTCGTCCACACCGAGCAGCGCACACGCCGCCAGCACCGTCGGGTGCGGCAACCCACCGTGATCGGCCTGCGGCGGCGAGCACACCACCAGCGACTCCACACCCGCGATCTGCGCCGGCACCACGTTCATCACGACGGTCGACGGGTACACCGCCAGCCCACCCGGCGCGTACAACCCCACGCGCCGCACCGGTACCCACCGCTCCGTCACCGTGCCGCCGTCGACCACCTTCGCCGTGGTCTCCGTCCGCCGCTGGTCGGCGTGCACCTTCCGGGTCCGCGCGATCGCCTCGAGCAGGGCCTCCCGCACCACCGGGTCCAGCCCTTTCTCGGCCTCGGCCAGGGCATCCTTGGACACCCGGACCGCGTCCGGCCGCACCGCGTCGAAGCGCTCGGTGAACTCCAGCACCGCCTCGACACCCCGGCTATGCACCGCCTCGACCACCGGACGGACGCGGTCCAGCACCGCGTCCACGTCGGTCTCCGCCCGTGGCAGGGCGGCCCGCAACTCGGCGGGCGACGGGGTACGTCCACGCAGGTCGATACGGCTGAGCATGGCCTCAAGGGTAGTGGGCCCCGCGGAGCCCGACGTCGTCGGTCAGGAGGGGGATCGGTGGGTCAGGATCATCTCGACGCCCAGGCCGGCGGTGAGGAGGCGTTCTTTGTTGTTGCCCAGGAGGTGGCGGGTCCAGGGGACGAAGCCGCCGTCGCCGATGCTGGTGCCGTTGAGGTGGATGTCGAAGCAGGTGTCGGTGTAGTAGCCGCGGCCTCGGGTGCGGGTGTCGTCGAAGGTGATGGGGACGATGTCGCGCAGGGGGGTGATGACGCGGGTTTCGAGGGCGCTTTTGTGGTTGTCGAGGTCGGTGAGGTAGATGTGGCAGCCGGGGAGCAGGGTGGCGATCGCCTCGAAGTGAGAGCGGAGGCTGGAGGTCTCGAAGCGGAACGAGCCCTCGTCGCGCCCGGCGATGGTCAACGCGAGCAGCCGGAAGTGCTGGGACCACCCGGCCGGGAACGGCTGGGTGCGCAGCAGCCGGTGCGACGCGCACAGCTTGACCCACGAGCGCCCCGACCGGCGGACGGCCGACTCCAGGGCGAGCACGTTGGTCGCGTCGGCGGTGACCTCGGTGCCGCGCTCGGTGGTCAGCACCCGGTTCTGGCCCACCGGCGACACCGCGCTGACCGTCCCCAGTGGACACACCGGCGACAGCTCGATCGGCGTGTACCCCTTGGCGCGCAACACCGAGAACGCCTGCAGGTCGAACGCGGCGAAAGCAGCCGGGTCCTGGGTGGCGGCACCGGTGAACCTGTCCCGCCGGTACTGGGCCAGCACCTGCGCCGGCTTCACCCGCGCGGCCTGCCGCCGGTTCACCTCCAGCATCAGCGACCGCAGGTCCGCGGCCGGCATCGAGCCCAGCGTCTCGGCGAGACCCGGCACCCCGGCGGCACGTTCGATCCGGTCCAGAAGCGTCACACCGCCGACCGTCGCACAGAACCGGGGCTCAGATCTCCCGAATTTTCGCCGCGAAATCGTGGATCTGCGCAGGCGAGACGAAGTAGTGCGGCGAGGCACGGACCAGCGACCGCAGGCCGCGGCGGGTCATGTCGAACTGCGTGGAAGTGTCGTACGTCACGCTGACGGCGACGCCGCGATCCCACAAACGGTCGCGGACATCCTCCGACGAAATCCCATCCACTGAGAAGCTGACGATCCCGCACGGCGAACTTCCCAGATCGTGAACAGTCACACCCGGAATCGCGGACAGCAACGACCGCGTCAGCCCGGCCAGCGACGAAACCGACTCGGCGATCGACGAAATACCCAGATCCAGCGCATACCGGGCAGCCTCGATAAAACCAAGGCGGTCGGCGACACTGTGCTCCCATAGCTCGAAAGCCTTGGCGTCCTTCTCCAAAGTGAACGTCGTAGGCGAGTCCCACAACGCCCCGCAGCTGTCAATGAGCCTGGGACGCAAGGAAGAACGCACGGCCAGCACCCCGGTCCCCCGAGGCCCGCGCAGCCATTTCCGCCCAGTACCGGTAATGACGTCAACACCCAGCGCGGAAAACGACAAAGGCAGCTGTCCCAAGGACTGACACGCATCCAGGATCACAACCGCGCCAACGGAATGCGCCAGCGCGGCCACGGACTCCACGGGATTCACGAGCCCGCCATTGGTCGGCACATGCACCAGGGAGACCAGTTTCACCGAAGGATCGAGCATCGACTCCAGAGCGGCCAGGTCCACCGCGCCCGTGGCATCCGAAGGCACGACCGAGATCGAGACGCCGAGGTTCATCAGGGCCAGCGCGTTGCTGTGGTACTCCACCTCGGTCACCAATGCCCGATCCCCCGGCTGCAGCCCCAAAGCGTCCACGGCGACCAGCCAAGACCGGGTGGCGCTGTCGGTGAAGGCCACCTCTGTGGGCGAACAGCCCAGCAAGGAGGCGAAGACCGAGTAGCCCTCCTCCAACGCGGAACGGCGCTCGGCGGCGGCCCGGTAGCCGCCGACAACGGCCTCACGAGCGAGATGGGACTGGACGGCGTCGAGAACGGGAGCGGGCGGCAGGGAGGAGCCCGCGTTGTCGAGGAAGATCAGGTCGTGGCATCCGGGGGTGTCCGCGCGTACCGCGTCGAGATCGATCACACCCCTGAAGCTACCTGGGTTTCCACGTTTCCAGGTTCCAGAAGGCGCCCCAGGTGGCGTCCTCGCCGGTGGTGTCGACGATGGGCTGGTAGCCGGTCCAGTTGCGGCGCAACAGGTACGTGTGGTCAACGCCGGCCAGCACGACCATGTTCGGGCCCTCGATGTAGCTGCGCTGGAGTTTGCGGTACGCCACCGCCCGCTGCGCGGGGTCGGTGGTCGACCGGCCGGCGTCCAGTTCGGCCGGGAAAGCAGTGTGGAGCAGCGGGTACAGCGACAAGTCGGGGTCGAACGGGTCGCCGAACTGGATCACCGCGGCCTCACCGGGCCCAGGTGCGCCGGCCTTGGTCTGCACGCGGATCCCCACGGCGTCCGCGTCGGCGGCGAAAGCCGTCGCGAGGTCACGAGCCACGGTGTCGCCGATCGGATACGCGACGGTGAAAGCCGAAGCCACACCGGCCTTCATCCGCACGCCGTTCGCCCCCGCGGGCCAGCCGCCCCCGTCGAGCAGGGACTTCGCGGTCGGCACGTCGTGCGAGAACTTGGCGGTGGGCTCGTAGAACTCGGCCAGCACCGGCGACACCGGCGTCGACGTCTCCGTCCCGCGCCCGGCCAACGGGCCGTCGATCATGCCCTTGCGGTTCACGGCGTAGTTCAGCGCCAGCCGGATCGTCGGGTCGGCGGTCACCGGGTTGTCCGAAGGCATGGCGATCGCCCGGATCCCGGCGCTGCGCTGCGTCAATATCGTGAACGCGTCGGCCTTCTCGAAGGTCTTGGCCTGTGCGGGCGCGAGCGGGGCGCCGTCCAGCTTGCTGTCCTTGATCAGCTTGGCGCGGGCGTCGTCGTCCGGTACGAACTGCACGGTCACCCGCGCGATCGCGGGCGCGCCCTCGAAGTAGGACGTGTTGGCCCGTAACGTCATGCTCTCGCCGTGCTTCCAGTCCTCCAGCTGGTAGGGACCGGTACCGACGGGTTTCACCGGCTGCCCGGGCCCGGTCAGCGACTCGCTCGGCAGGATCCCGAGCACGAGCAGCTCCGGGAACGGCGCATAAGGCTGGGACAGCTCGAACTTCACCAGGCCCGTGCCCGGCGCCGTGACCGCGGTGATCATGCTGTAGCGGGACCGCAACGGCGAGTTGTAGGCCGGGTTCAGCATGGCGCTGTAGGTGGCGATGACGTCCTGCGCGTCGAACGCCGTGCCGTCGGTGAACTTCACCCCGCTGCGCAACGGGATCGTCCAGGTCTTCCCGTCCGGCGAGGACGTCGGCAGGTCGGTGGCGAGCACCGGGCGGACGCTGAGGTCCGCCTGGTGCTCCAGCAAGCCGTCGTACACCTTCGCCGCGCCGTCCGTGCCGTACCCGGCCAACGGGTTCACGTCCGCAGGCTCGTTCGGCACGGCCAGCACCAGCGCGGTGCTGTCCGTGCTGCCCGCGGCGGTCGGCGTGGGCGAGGCCGTGCACCCGACAACAGGCGCCAGTGCGGCGAACAGGAGCGCACAGCGCAACGAAAGGCGGCGTCGGGACACGTGCCAGACCTTATCCGGCCGCGCTGGCGCCTGCCTGGGTATTGGCTGAGACAAGATCCATGCCGAGGTCAAGCGCCGGAGAGGAGTGCGTCAACGCACCGACAGCGACGTAGTCGACACCCGTCTCCGCGTATGCCCGCGCCACATCGAGCGACAGTCCACCGGACGCTTCGAGCCTGGTGATGCCGCCCGCGGCCCGCGCGCGCCGCACGGCTTCCGCGCACCCGGCGACCGTGAAGTTGTCCAGCAGGACCAGTTCCGCCCGCAGCCCGAGCGCCTCGTCCAGCTGCTCCAGGGTGTCCACCTCGATCTCGCACGCCAGCTGCGGGGCGCGCGCCCTGGCCGCGTTCAGCGCCGCCGTGATGGACCCGGCCGCCAGCACGTGGTTGTCCTTGATCAGAACGGCGTCCCCGAGGCCGAGCCGGTGGTTCACGCCACCGCCCTGCACCACCGCGTACTTCTCCAGCAGCCGCAGCCCGGGCATGGTCTTGCGGGTGTCGCGCACCGCGCAGCCGGTCCCGGCGATCGCGTCCACCCACTGGGCCGTCGCGGTCGCCACCCCGGACAGGTGACCGATCAGGTTCAACGCGGTCCGCTCGGCGGTCAGCAGGCCGCGCAACGGGCCGCGCACGATCAGCGCGGGCTCGCCCGGGACAAGACGGCTGCCGTCAGGTGCCTGGCGGACGACCGCGAAGTCGTCCAGCACCCGCTCGAACACCGCCAGCGCAACGGGTCCACCGGCCAGCACACCCGGTTTGCGTGGCGTGATCTCGGCGATCCCGACCGCGTCCGCCGCGACGGTCGCCTCGGTGGTCACATCGGGGCCGTAGCGGAGGTCCTCCCGCAGCGCACGGTCGACGACCTCGGCCATGTCCACCAGGTCCAGGGTGCTCATGCCGCGCTCCTCAGCAGGGTGTCGGCGGCCAGCACCGGCTGGCCGGAGGGGTTGAGCCGGACCGCGAGGCTGCGCCGCCAGGAGTCCCTGGTCTCCGCGAAGTCGGTGCGCACGTGGCAGCCCCGCGACTCGGTCCGGGCCGCCGCCGCGGCGATCAGGGCCCGGGCGACCAGGGTCAGCGCCGCGTCCTCGACTCGTTGCCTGGTCTTCACCACCGTGTCCACAGTGGACCCGTCCAGGACCGAGCCGACCACGGCCAGGCCCTCGGCGTCCCGCCCGATGGCCGCGTACCGGCTCATCACGCGCTGCAGCATGTCCCGGTCGGCGACCGGGGCGGACGGCAATCCCCCACGCACTGCCGTCCTCGGGTCGCCGAGCAGGCCGGCCGCCAGGTCCGCGGCGGCCGCCCGGGCCCCGACCACCAGGCCCTCGAGCAAGCTGTTGGACGCCAACCGGTTCGCACCGTGCAACCCGGTCCGCGCCACCTCACCGGCCGCGTACAGCCCGGCGACGCTGGTCCGGCCGTCCACTGTGGACACCACGCCGCCGCAGGAGAAATGGGCCGCCGGGGACACCGGGATCGGCTCTGCCGAGGGATCCACGCCCACCGACCGGCAGGCCGCGAGCACGGTCGGGAACCGGCGGCTGAACAACTCCGCGTCCAAGTGGGTCGCGTCCAGGAACACATGGTCGTCGTCGAGCGCGGTCATCCGCCGGGTGATCGCGGCCGAGACGACGTCCCGCGGCGCGAGGTCCTCCAGCGGGTGAACCCCTTGCATCACACGGGAACCGGTGGAGTCGACGAGCACCGCGCCCTCGCCGCGCACCGCCTCGGTGACCAGCGGGCACCGGCCCCGCGCACCCGGCCCGGTGTACAGCACGGTCGGGTGGAACTGCACGAACTCCAGGTCCGCCACGGTCGCCCCGGCTCGCAAAGCAAGCGCGACACCGTCGGCGGTCGCCACCTCGGGGTTCGAAGTCGCCTGGTACAGCTGGCCCATCCCACCAGTGGCCAGCAGAATCGCCGGTGCGCTCACGATTCCGGGCACACCATTCGGGTCCAGCACCAGCAGCCCGGCAACCGCACCGGCCGGCGTACGGATGGTGTCGACCGCGATGTGGTTGTCCAGCAACGGAACCCGGCCGTCCTGGGTCGCGGCGAGCAGCGCCCGCTCGACCTCGGCCCCGGTCGCGTCCCCGCCCGCGTGCACGACCCGGAACGCGCTGTGCCCGCCTTCCCTTGTCCGCGCGAGCTTTCCGTCCGATCCCGGGTCGAACACCGCACCCAGCGCACGAAGCTGCGTGACCGCGGTGGGCCCGTCAGCGAGGATCGCCTCGACCGCGTCCTGCTCGCACAGGCCCACTCCCGCCACCAGAGTGTCCTGCACGTGCGCGGCGACCGAGTCGCCTTCGTCGTGCTGGTCGGGCAGAACGACCGCGACCCCGCCCTGCGCCCAGCGCGTGTTCCCGGCCCCGGCCGCGGCCTTGGTGATCACCAGCACCCGCAGGCCCAATTGGCGCGCCTCCAGGGCGGCCGTGAGCCCGGCGACCCCGGTGCCGACCACGATCAGGTCGGCTCTCGCCTCCCAGTTCACTCGTCACCGCCCGGCTTGCCGATCTCGATCATCCGCTGCACCGAGGCCCGCGCCCGCGCGGCCGTTTCCGCGTCGACGAACACCTCGTCCTTGTTCTCCCGCAACGACCGCAGCAACGCGGCCGGGGTGATCATCTTCATGTACCTGCACGACGCCCGGTCGTTCACCGCGCGGAAGTCGATCTCCGGGGCGGCCTTGCGCAGCTGGTGCAGCATGCCGACCTCGGTGGCCACCAGCACGCTGGTCGCCTTCGTGGCCCGCGCCTGGGTCACCATGTCCCCGGTGGACAGGATCTTCACCTTCTCCGGCAGCACGATTCCCTCACCCGCCAGGTAAAGCGCCGAGGTCGCACAGCCGCATTCGGGGTGCACGAACAGGTCCGCGTCCGGGTTCGCCGCCGCGCGCTCGGCCAGCTCGGCACCGTTGATCCCGGCGTGCACGTGGCACTCCCCGGCCCAGATGTGCATGTTCTGCCGGCCGGTCACGCGCCGCACGTGCGCGCCGAGGAACTGGTCGGGGCAGAACAGCACCTCGCGGTCCTCGGGGATCGAGGCGACCACGTCGACCGCGTTCGACGAGGTGCAGCAGATGTCCGTCTCCGCCTTCACCTCGGCGGTCGTGTTCACGTAGGACACGACGACCGCTCCGGGGTGCTCGGCCTTCCAGGCACGCAGGTCCGCGGCGGTGATGGAGTCGGCGAGCGAGCAGCCCGCGCGGGCGTCCGGGATGAGCACGGTCTTGCCCGGCGAGAGGATCTTGGCCGTCTCGGCCATGAAGTGCACGCCGCAGAACACGATCGTGGACTTGTCGCTCTCCGCCGCGATCCGGGACAGGGCCAGCGAGTCGCCGGTGAAGTCCGCGATGTCCTGGATCTCGGGCAGCTGGTAGTTGTGCGCCAGCAGGACGGCGTCGCGCTGGTCTGCCAGTCGCCGTACCTCGTCCCGCCATGCCGCGTCTGGCGTCACCCCTGAGTAGGGCTCCAGCATTGCGGTCATCGTGAGTCCTCCTAGCTCCGGATTTCCGTTCCCGAGGTTTTCGCCTTAGGATCGAAAACATGCCTGATATTACCACCGGGGCACCCCCCATCCGCCACGAAGTTCTCGCCGCAGTGCTCCAGGTGAGAGGGGGATCACTTCAGGTCCTGTTGTGGGAACGCGCGATGGAGCCGCACGCGCACCGGTGGTCACTGCCGGGCGGGGCGCTGCGCATCGACGAGGACATCGAGCACTCGATCCGCCGCCAGCTCAAGGAGAAGGTCGACGTGCGGCAGCTCGCGCATGTCGAACAGCTGGCGGTTTTCAGCGCGCCGGACCGGGTCCCGGGGCCGCGCACGATCGCCTCGGCGTTCCTCGGGCTGGTGCCCTCGGACAACGACCCCGAGCTGCCCGAGGACACCAAGTGGTACCCGGTCGACGGCCTGCCGCCGACCGCGTTCGACCACGAGGCGATCGTCCGGCGGGCCCGCGACCGGCTGCGCTCGAAGCTCTCGTACACCAACATGGGGTTCGCCCTGGCCCCGCCCACGTTCACCGTCTCCGCGCTGCGCGAGCTGTACTCGGCGGCGCTCGGCTACCGGGTCTCCGCGACGAACCTGCAGCGCGTGCTTTCCCGCCGCGGCCTGCTGGAACCCACCGGCGACACCACCAAGCCGGGGCGCTCCGGCGGGCGGCCCGCGGCGCTGTTCCGGTTCGCCGCGCGGGGCATGCAGGTCACCGATCCGTTCGCGGTTCTCCGGCCGCCCGCTGCGAAACCGTCCTGATGGCCGTAGCGTGGACCCGTGCCCGAATCGCTGCCGCTGTTTCCGTTGCAGACGGTGTTGCTGCCGGGAGCCAACCTGCCCCTGCACATCTTCGAGCCGCGGTACCGCCAGCTGACCGTGGACCTGGTCACCGGGACCGTGCCGGAGAAGCGGTTCGGCGTGATCGCCATCCGCACGCCGGTGAGCGAGGAGGTGGACAAACCCGAGCAGCTGCACCCGATCGGCTGCTCGGCGCTGCTGCGGCAGGCCACCCGGCTGCCGGACGGGCGCTACGACATCATCACCACCGGTGAACGCCGGTTCCGCCTGCTCGACCTGGACGCCACCAGCGCGCCCTACCTGCTCGGCACGGTCGAGTGGGTGCCGGACGACGAGGTCGCCCCATCGGAGCGGATCGCCGGCCTGGCGGAGTCCGCGCGGGCGGCCTACCGGCGCTACTGCGAGACCGCCTGGGAGCGCGAGGACTGGACCGAGCCCGGCGAGGACACGCCACTGGGCAACCTGGCGCACTTACTCGCGGCCGACTGCCTGCTGCCCATGCAGGACCGGCAGGACCTGTTGGCCGAGACCCGTCCCCTGCACCGGCTGCGGATGGTCTACAAGTACCTCACCCGCGAGGCGGGCATCATCGCCGCGCTGCGGGCCGTTCCCGCCCCCGCGTCGGCCTTCAACGCCCCGGTGAACCTGAACTAGCCGAGACGCCGTCCCAGGTCGTCCATGCCGTTCCAGGCGGCCATCACGCCGTACATCAGCGCGGTCGCCAGCGGCTGGGCCATCACGGCCCACCAGGACTCCAGTTTCGGGGCGATGGTGACCACGTCACCGATCTTGACCGCGCTCGGCGCCGGGTACATCCCGGCCGCGAACGAGTTCGCCATCAACGCGGCCAGTAGCGCGGCGGCCAGCGAGCCCAGCACGGCGGCCAGCATCACCACCGGGCCACGGCGTTCCCGCAGGAACCACACGGCCACGCCGACGACGAAGCCCGCCCCCAGCCCGAGGGCGACGAAGATGGCCAGCGAGTCGAACCGGTGGTAGCTCTCCGCGGTCAGCGGGATCTGCACGCCGTTCTGCGCGATCGCCTTGAGCTGCGGCGGGGCCAGCCGCGCCCAGATCCAGGCCAGCACGATGCCCACCAGCGAGACCGTGCACACGACGCTGACCGACGGCAACAGGTCGGCCTTGACGTGCACCTTCGGCTTCGGCGCGGGCGGCAACGCGAACGGGTACCCATAGGGTTCGTACAGCGGGGCGTCCACCGGCGCATCCTGCTGCTGCGGCTCGGCCACGCCCATACCTCCCTGTGGATGACTCCAGGCGGACGAGCCTATCCGGTGACCCCCGCCGAGCCGAACACGCCGTGCCGACTACAGCGCGCGGTCCAGCCCGCCGGCGTCACCTGGACGACCATCCGGCGGGCGCACTCGGCGCAGAACCGGGGCGGGTCGATCGTGTTCAGCCGGCGGTCGCACTGGCCGTGCTCGCCCTCGGCCCGGTCCCGGCCGCACCATCCGCAGTAGCTCACAGCGTCTCGTTCAGCGCCTTGATCGGCATCTTCAGCTCGGCCAGCATCTCGATGTCCTGGCTGGCCGGGCGGCCGAGGTTGGTCAGGTAGTTGCCGACGATGATGGCGTTGATGCCGCCGAGCATGCCCTGCTCGGCACCCAGGTCGCCGAGGGTGAGCTCGCGGCCGCCGGCGAACCGCAGCATGGTCCGCGGCATCGCCAGCCGGAACGCCGCCACCGTGCGCAGCGCCTCACTGCCCTCGACGATCGGGTAGTTCTCGTACGGCGTGCCCGGGTTGGGGATCAGGAAGTTCATCGGCACCTCGTCGGGCTCCAGCTCGGCCAGCTGGACCGCGAACTCGGCGCGCTGCTCCACCGACTCGCCCATCCCGATGATCCCGCCGGAGCAGACCTCCATGCCCGCGGCCTTGACCATCTGCAGGGTGTCCCAGCGCTCCTCCCACTCGTGCGTCGTGACGACGTTCGGGAAGTGCGACTTGGCGGTCTCGAGGTTGTGGTTGTACCGGTGCACGCCCATCGCCACGAGCTCGTCCACCTGCTCCTGCGTGAGCATGCCGAGCGAGCAGGCGATCTGGATGTCGTTGCCGTCGTCGCGGATGGCCTTGATGCCCTGGCGGACCTGGTCGAGCAAACGCTTGTCCGGTCCGCGCACGGCCGCCACGATGCAGAACTCGGTGGCCCCGGTCGCCTTGGTCTGCCGCGCCGCTTGGACGAGACCCGGGATGTCCAGCCAGGCCGACCGCACCGGCGTCGGGAACCGCCCGGACTGCGAGCAGAAGTGGCAGTCCTCGGGGCAGCCGCCGGTCTTCAGGCTGACGATCCCCTCGACCTCGACCTCCGGCCCGCACCAGCGCATCCGCACCTCGTGCGCGAGCGCGAGCAGCTCCTCCAGCCGGTCATCGCCCAGCTCGAGCACCGCTACCAGCTGCTCCTGCGTGAGGCCCTCGCCTCGCTCGAGCACCTGGTCACGCGCGATCTTCAGGACATCGGTGCGTTCGGCGGCCGCGGTCAAGAGTCCTCCTCGGTGAAGCTGCCAGTCCCGATCGGTCAGTCTGCCGCAACCGGGCCCGGTTGGTGAGGGACGAACATCACGCCATACCCCTGAAGAGCTGGTGCTGCCCCTAGTACGCGGTCATGAGGGGCTGTAGGTCTTGGCGAACTGCTCCGGGTCGAACTCGCCACCGAACCACGGGGACAGCCCGTGCCGCGCGACCTCCAGGAAGGCGGGCCCGTCGAGGCCACCGGCGCCCTCGGGCAGCACGCCGAGTAACGGCGCCCCGGCGGCGACGGGCAGGTCCTCGATGTTGCAGCGGGTGGCGAGGTCGGGGTCGGCGGGCCAGCTGCCGACGACCACGCCGACGGTGTTGATCCCGCGGCGGAGCAGGACCTCGGCGGTCAGCGCGGTGTGGTTGAGGGTGCCCAGGCCGGCCTGGGCGACGATCACGACCGGGACGCCCATCGCCCAGGCGGCGTCGGCGATCGTGGCGCCGTCGTCGTCGAACCGCACCAGCAGGCCCCCGGCGCCCTCGACGAGCACGAGGTCGTGCTCCTCCTCCAGCGCGACGGCGGCCGCGGCGATGTCCGCCGGGCGCACGGTCGGCATGCCGCTGCGGCGCGCGGCCGTGGCGGGGGCGAGGGGTTCGAGGTATCGGGCCAGCTCACGAGTGGTGGTCGGAGCGGCCAGGCGTCTGACGACGTCGAGATCGCCGTC